>JBILRS010000031.1:0-15467 GCA_044372535.1 Rhodoluna sp. | reverse complement strand
GCCTGTTTAACATCACCGACGTGATTCTCAAGGACGTCGACGCGCCAGACATCATCGGCGATGAGCGCTGGAGCTTCATCGTGGGCAGCGTTTGGGGCCTGATGGCCGTGATCGGGGTTGCCCTGCTGGCGATGAGCGTTTGGGCGCTACGGGGATTCGGCAAACCGGGCGAAGTCGCGACCGACTTTTGGGGTGCTAGTTCTTCGAGCGCAGAAGATCAACGACTGATCTAGGCGTCGGCGAGTCAAGGTTTGCTACCGCAAAGCCCTGCAGCCGCTCGCTGCCACCGAGTGCTGGCACGCTTCCGAAGACCGAACGCATTGCAAGCAAGATCAGGTGGGCATCTCGCTTTTCAAGCAATTCGAGCATGCCCTCTTTGTCGAAACCTCCGATAGTGGTGACCAAGGCCATCAAAACGCCACCCGGAGCAAGTTGCTCCACCCGACCGCGAAGCTGTTCAACGCTAGGCTTGCCGCTCGAGTAGCCATCGGCGGCCAGAGTCTTCAGTTGCGCTCTGTGCGCCTCATCAACTCGGTTCTCAACCGGCACGGCGACCTCGCCGAAAGCACCGTATGAGATCGTGAGCGAAGGCACCTTCGCGCTGGCAGCAATAGCCTGAGTTGCCGCGAGGGTGTCGAGGTAGAGCTGCGAAGACAAATGCGGCATCGAAACCTCGTTGACCTCGACGAAAGCGTGCACCTGGCTCCACGCTCCGGTGTTCACCCCGCGTGCGGCGAGGGCGAGCTCTCGCAGGTGCTCAGGGAACCGCGAATGCTCGGGAGGCAGGGGCTGCTCACCAATTGCCTGGTTCTTCGTCCTGATGAACCAGCCGTCGGCCAAGCGGCCAAACTCCAGTAGCTCTAGGGTTTTGCCCGCCTCGACCCGGATGCCGTAGTTCTGATAGTTTTCGTTGCTCGAGCCGTTCAAGATCCAGGCGCGATCAGCCGTGCTCGCGGCCCGCACCTGAAACGAAAAACCGTCAAGTTCGGCTGGCACCAAATCGGTCAAAACCAGCACTCGCAACTCAGCCGAGGTTCGAGAGTGCACGCGCACAAATGGCAGGGTGCTGGCGTCCCTGAAGACGATGTCTTCGCCGGCAACACTCACCACGAGGGAATCGTCTAGAGCAAGACCAGTGAACGTGGCAACGAACTGGGTTTCCCCCAACGGTTGCTGCTGATTTAGCGCCAAAACGGGCATGTGATTCCCTCCAATACAATGAATAGACTAACTGTTGACACGTTTTAGGGGGAATCTTGGCTAGCTACTACAAGGCACTTGCAGCCGCTCGCGAGAATTTGGGGCTGAGCGAAGACCTCGACCCGCTACTAATGATCGCAGCCCTCAAGCCTCACCTAAAAACCGAGGACGAACTCGCCAACCTGTTCGCCGTAGCTGCCAACGTCGCGCTCAGCACGCAACAGCTTCGGGGCCTAGTTTCAGTCATCGCAAACGCCACCCCTGCCCAAGAAGCCCCAACGCCAGACCCAGAGCCAGAGAAGCTTCCAGAGCCAGTCGCCGTAGCACCCGAGACCGTTGAAGAAGAAGACGAGGACGACGACTTCGACCTAGACGGCGAAGACGAAGAAGAGGCCGAAGAGCTGCCTGTCGCGGCCCCAGCCACAGAAGCCACCCCGGCTCCAGCCGCAGCCTTTGAAGACTTGCCCGAACCAGGCCTCGACCCAGAAGACTACAAGCAGGTTGATCTGGCTGCCGGAAGCTCAGACTTCTTGAGCGTCACCACCAACGAACTTGGCCTCTTTGAGGTCAGCTGGCCAGAAGCCGAAGGCGCTGTCTTCGTTATCGCAATTGGTGAGAAGCGGTTCCCAGACACCATCGAATCTTCTATCTATCAGCAACAAGTTCTCAGCCCAACCACCAAGAACTCGCGAACCTTTGCAGCCGAGCACCGCTACGTTTCGGTTTTCCGCTTCGACGAGCCGGGCCAACCGGGTGTGAAAATCGGTCAGGGCCGTGCGCTCGGCCGCCTACTCAACTTCGAGGTCGAAAAGTACCCGGGTAAAGTAATCCTCACCTGGGAGGCAGACGACCCAGAGGCCACCGTGGTGATCTTCAAGTCGGAGCCAAACCAGAAGCTACCGAAGACCCCAACCTCCGAGCCAGAACGCAAGGCCACAAACTCGTTCTGGAACGACGTCATGGTCGAGATTGGTGAAACCTACGAGTACCGCGCACACTTGGAGTGGCGCTTCAACCAGAGTTCACCTGCCGACACCACCGAAAAAGACGCGATTCAGCTCAAGGTCGTTGTGCCAGGGCCGGTGCCACGCGTCGAAAACTTCTGGGTTCAGCGCAACCCTGGCGAAGATGAGGTTTCGGTTCGCGTAGCCGACATCACCAAGAAGGGCGCAACCCTCGACATCTACCAAACCGCCGGCGACCCGGGCAACGCGCTGGTTGCGCGCGGCAACACCCAGTTCACCCTCGACGAGTTCAACGACAAACTGTTCCTCTCTCAGGTGGGCACGAAGGTCAACCAAAACCCTGACATCGAAGACGGCCTGCGCACCTACAAGAACGTGCCGCTGATGCGCGATGGCGACGGAATCATCGCCTCGACAATCACCTACACCGCAGTCACCAAGCTTGGTAACGACGTCTTCATCTCCAAGCCGTTCGTGCTCCAGATCGTTGATGACCTCGAAGTCTTGGGCCTCGAAGACTTCTACGACTACCACCTGATGCGCCTCGAGGTGCCTACGGGAGCCAGTGAGTTCGAGGTTTGGATCACCGACCTCGACAAAAACTTCGAAGACATCGTCGACATCAACCCGACTCGCAAGTTCAACCGCGAAACCCACTACGACCTCTTCGGTGGCCTTCGCTTCGAGAACAGCGACCTACCGGTTACCCCGCGCAAGATCTTCGTGCGCGGAACCTCTGCGTTCTTCGACGGCCAGAGCAACGCCGGCCAGCACCGAGAGTTCATCTACCCTGGCCGCGTGACCGTTCGCTACCGCGTGAAGCAAGAAGCCGCGCAACCCGAGGCCAAGGGCGGCCTCTTCGGCCGCAACAAGCAGCCAGCAACCTCGGCCCCGATCAAGCAGAAGATCGAAGTTTGGGTCGACTACCCTCAGTTCGGCATCAACAGCAAGGGCGAGCAGGTTTACCTGGGCATTCTCATGTTCCAGCAGCTCAAGGCCATGGACCCAGCCTTCCCGCTGATCAAGCGCGACAAAAACTCCGACTACTTCCACGCACTCGCGAGCCTGAACCTCAACGACTTCAACGCCAACGGTGTTTACCGCGAGGTAATCGACCAGCAGGGCAACCCGATGCAGCTCGACCGCCCTGGCCGCAACCGCTTCGTTGCCTACTTCGACGACTCAGAAGACATCGCCACCACCATCTTCGTGATCAACGAGGACGACGACGTCATGATGAACGGAAACGGTCGCGACAAACTCGGCCGCCCAGACGCACTGCCAAACCCAGCACGCAAGCTGAAGATTGCGGTGGTCGGAGCCAAGGCTTCGGGCAAGACCACCTACCTTTCGGCGCTGCTGCAGTACCTCGAGCACCAGTTCGGCCCGAGCTTCGGCGGTCGTCTCGTGCCGAAGCCAGGTGACGCCAAAGCTCTCGATCGCTCAAACCAACTCGCCGCCTTCGTCAAGTCGGGTATCGCGCTCGACCCAACCGACAGTGCCGTGAACTTCTTGGACGTCGCCGTTGGCACCAGCGTTGCCGACCCGCGCACTCGCTTCACCTACAAGATGCTGATCTCGGCAACCTCACCGGTTGGCGAATTCGAGTTCCTCGACCTTGCCGGTGAGGACTTGGCAACGGCAGAGACCCTGATGCACTACAAGGACGGCCTACAAGAAGCCGATCTGATCATCTTCTTGTTCGACCCACTGCAGCTGCCTCAGGTGCGCAACCTCCTCGCCGGAAAGATGGCGCTGCCGCCTTCAAACGCAGCCGACCCTGCCGTGATCTGGGAAAACCTTAAAGAGGTCGTTGGCCCGATCGGCTCCCGCAAGAACCAAAACCAGAAGGTCGCGGTCGCGATCTCCAAGTTCGACGCTGTCACCCTCGGCATGAACTCGGGCGACTTCAACTTCTTCGAGAGCTTCGACTCGGCCATGGCGCTAACCCGCGACCCTTACGCGAGCAACCCGAACCCACCAGCCCCTGGCGCCCGCAAGGACTTCAACACCCTCGACGGCGGCGACATCAACTCTGAGACCAAGGCGCTGCTTCGCCTAATCGGCCTTACGGTTGAAGCCGACCTAGACAAAGACCCGAACGGCTGGCCTGAACAGAACGTCAAGTACTTCGTGGTCAGCGCGCTCGGTCAGGGCATCAAGGGCCGCACTCACGGGCTCTCCTCGTTCAGAATCGGCGACCCGATCAGGTGGGCGTTGGCCAACCAGTCATGATCGCTAGGTTCATCTACACCGACTGCGAGTCCAACGGGCCTTTCACCATCGGTGTCGGCAAAAAGTTCAAGAGTGTCGTTATTCCCAACGCGTTTGCAGCAAATGCGCCTTCAATCGAGAGCCTCAAAGACCGCCTGCCGCGCAACTCGCTCAGCGAGGGCTACCAATTGCCCAATGTGCCGAACTCGATGACTATGGCCGAGTTCGACGCGCTGCCGAAATCCTGGGCCTTCGCCCAGATCACCGAAGACACCTTCGCTTTCGAACGAATCGGCACAGCAGGCCAGTGCTACGGCCGCAACAACCGCTTCGACGAGGGCTTCATAATCAGCCCGACTGCTTGGGCAGAACTAACCGCCAAGTTCGCACCGGTAACCAAGCCACTGCATCTTCGCCCAGCCGATTTCGTTTACTCAACCGGCTGGTTGAGCCCACGCGGCGAAGGCGAGCTAGAGCAAGCCGCACTCGACGGCGGCTTCTACGAGCTGCAACCGAACTTCCGTGAACAACTCAAGAGCGACCTTGCCAGAGTCAAGCGCCTGCCAAACCTCGAGGCCCTAACCAAGGCTTTCGCCCAGAGCCAACTAACGGGCGAAGCAGCGTTTGTGCCGAAGGCCCAAGCCGCAGACTTCTTCGCGATCGTCGCCGTACTCACCCGCCTAACCGCCCCTGTTTTCGCCTGGCAAACCGGCTTTTCAGACGTCTGGGTCGAACCTCGCACGGCAACCCTGACCGTTGGCGCAAACCCGCACTTCTTGATCTCAGACAAGCGCCAACCAGCCCTAAACAACATCGCTACCGACTGGGGCAACCTAGCCGCCGAAGTCTTCGCCAGCGGCATGCCGGGCAAACTGATGGCCAAGCTCGACGACCTAGCCACCAATACCTTCACGTTCAACCCAGCCTCGAGAGAGCAAGGCCTAAGCGTGCTTCCTCTGGCGATCATGCTGAGCGACTCAGCCGACCTCGCCGGCAAAGAGCAACTCGTGAACCTAGCCGCCAACCTGCTCGAGCTAATCGAACTGCCGCACGGTTGGGTCGGCGATGCTCAGTCAAAAACCCTCGACAACGCAGCCGGCGCGGTCTACCGCACCACGTCATACTCTGAGAGCATTGAATCGAAACTAACCAACATCGGGGGAGCCAGATGAGCAACTGCCAGTTTTGTGGCTACGAACTAGAAGCCGGTTCGGCTTTCTGCTGGAGCTGCGGCAAGAGCGACCCACTCAAGGGCGCCAAGAAGTCGTCGGGCAGCAATGGCATGAGCAAGGGCGGCAAGATTGCTTTAATCGTGAGCGGCATCGTCCTAGCTCTCGGTCTCGCCATCGGCGCAATCGCATTTGGGATCACCACTCTGCTTGGCGGAGTAACTCAGACACCGACCCCAACGCAGACTTCAACCCCGACCCCAACCGAGGACGACGGCATCGGCAAACAGAGCGGAAACGCAGCCGTAACCCCAGGCCAAACACTTTCTAACCCCGACAACCAGAGATAGGCGAACCGAAGATGAAGTTTTGCACCAACTGCGGCACCCAGATGCCAGCCGAACAGAAGTTTTGCACCAAGTGCGGCTCACCCCAGAAGGTATTCGAGTCGGCGCCTGCACCCGCCCCTGTTGAACCAACCCCAGCCCCAGCGCCTGAGCCAACACCAGAACCAACTCCCGAGCCGGCACCACTCAAGCAGTCGCCCGAGTACCCAAACGTGCTTCAGCTTGTCTTGGCCCTCGGCAAGGCGGGCGTGCTGGTTGACGTGATCGACGAACCAGCCGACCTCGGTGGCCCAGCGAGGAGCGCTTGGTCGCTCAACCAGCTCGCAGCGGTTACTCACGAGTCAGCAGGCTCGGAATACCGAATCATTCTTGCCGACGGCAACCTCGACCCAAGTTCTTACGCCAGCCTCAACATTGGCTCAGGCATGCCGGCAAGCGCGCGTTACGGCAACTGGGTTGTGTCGGTCAACCATGTTTCAGGTGGAGCCAACGAGTCTGCTCGCGTGCTCGAAAGAGTCTTCGAACTTCTCGGCTAACTAAACCTGCGCAGAAAGCCCCTCGGTCGGCTTAATCTTCGCCGCGATGTAGTCGCTCAGTGCGAACAGCAGACCCGAGAGCACGAACACCATGTGAATCGCGATGCGCCACATGTAACCCTGGCCAACTTCCTTTTCTGGGTGCTCGCCGAGGTGAATGAAGTCTTTGAGCAACTCGATAACCGAGATCGCAACTAGCGAACCAATCAACTTGAGCTTCAGACCAGAGAAGTCGATGGTGCCCATCCAGTGCGGGCGGTCCTCGTTCTCTTTAGCAGCATCGATCTTCGAAACGAAGTTCTCGTAGCCCGCAAAGATCACGATGAGAATCAGGTTGCCAAGCAACACCAAGTCGAGCAAAGCCAACAGGTCAAGAATGAAGTTGTGCGATTCGCCCGCCATAACCGACTCGAGCAGCTTCCAGAAGGTCGCAAAGAACCTCACCATAATGAGCACAAGCGTGAGGCCTAGCCCCAAATACAGAGGCGCTAGAAGCCAGCGAGCTGAGAAGAGCGTGTGCTCAATGCCGGATGCGAATCTCTTCATGGTCGTTCCCCTTTGCGAAGTGTTGTTGATGAGTTTGCCATAACACAGCGCCTAGAAGCCTGAAGCAACTACCAGAGCAAAGCGCTGTCATTTTCGCAGACAATCAGGTTTTCGCAGATAGTTGGAATCCCGATCGAGAACCCGATGCCGCTTGTGCCCTGCTCGACTTCCTTCCAGGTGTTGGTGCCCAGCACCTCACCCAAGCTGTTCACCAGCGGGCCACCTGAGTTTCCGCGGTTGATTGCCGCGTCGGTCACAACCAGGCTGCGATCAAGAATGAAGTTGGTGACGCGTCCGAAGTTGACGTTGCCGTCGATTGTGGTGTCGAGAAAGTCCGAACCCGGGCTGCCAACAGCCATCGCCCATGAACCAATCTTTGGTGCAGCTCTGGCTGGCTTGAGCGTTGGGACATCGTGATCAGTCATGATGATCGCCAAGTCGCCCCAACCCTTGTCGGTGTAGAAGGTGTCGTCGTAACTGAAAAGCGTCGCTTCGTATTCGGTCTCTGAACCCTGCAGCTTGAAGGAGATGTCTTCACCATTCAGGCATTCGTCGATGACGTGATAGTTGGTCACGATCTCGTATGGGAAGGCGTCGTCCTTGGTTGTGGTCGCATCATCCTTGAGGTCAATACCCCAACCCGAACCAGAAGAGTTGCCGCAATAGACGGTGACCGTCGCCTCACGGACCTTGTTCACAAGCCCCTCGATGTCGTCTGGCTGGTTGTAGAGATCAACAGTCTCGGCCGGCAGCGTCACCTCAGGCTCAGCCTCAACCGGCACCAACTGCGCCCCAACAAAACCCCCACCCAAACCAAGCACCAACGCAATAACACCAGCGATAACAAAGGTCAGAGCCCTGCCCGAACCCTTCTCAGGCTTGCTCTTCTTCGGCGGTGTGGTGTTGAAAGTAGTGGAATCGTCTGATCCCCAGTTGAAGTCGCTCAATTGGCCCCCTATAGAACTAACGCCTAAGTCTAAACGCGCTCGCCGTCGACATCGTGTGTGGCTTTGAAGAGATCTTCTTGGACGAGCAATACGGCATGAAAACGCGCCCTGGTAAGCCCAACGTAGAGCTGGTTGCGAAGGGATTGATTGTGGCTTTCTAGCCAGTCGGATGTTGCCAGTGAAATGTCGGTGATTACCACGACATCGTCTTCAAGCCCTTTGTACTTTGGAATCGAGCGCCAGTTGATAACGCCACCGTTTTGCGGGAATTCGGTCAAGGACTTCAGTGACCGCATATCACCGCTGTGATTTTCAGTGGATTTGGCTAACTGACCGAGTACTGACTTTGTGTTCAAAGGACTCAGTACTCTGATGTTTTCTGGTTTGTAGGTTTTCATCAAACGAGTCAGAACTTTGTAGAGGTCTTTAGCTTGACGAGCTTCAGTGGTAGAAATCACTTCGAGCTTTCCGTCGATGCGCTTTGAGAGCCGGCTTCTTCTCGTGTCGGACTTCCAGTTCAAGATTTTATGAATTGCAGTCGTCAATTTTGGTGCCTGCCTGCAGTTGGTCCGCAGAGAAACCTTGACTAATTGGGGCAATTGGTTTTTAGCCCAAGCAAACGAGTCGATTCGCGAGCCGGATGTGTAGATCTGCTGCTCGTCATCGCCTGCCAATGCGATTTTGGTGGCTCGGTGAGGATCACCTAAGAGCTCAAGAATTGGCCAGAAAATTGCCTCACGCGGGACCAGGTCTTGGAATTCGTCAATGCAGATAGCCGAGTACTCGGGGCGTTTTGGGTTCGCTCTAACTTTTTCTAGAGCCAAAGCAGGGAGTTCTTCATCGAACCACTTCTGGTCTGCGTTCACCGGGTTCTTCTTCTTGCCCGCCAACTTCAACATCAGGTCATTGAAGTTCATGACGGTGATCAAGTCACCTTTACCAATTTTTTCGTTGATTTCGTCGCGAAGCATTTCGTTGAAGCAAAGATAAAGAACTTGGCGCTGCTCATGAGCCCAGTTGATGGCGCACTCCGTCAACATTGCCGTCTTTCCAGATCCAGCCTCGCCAATGAAGTAAAGCTGGTCGTTGTCTTGGACAACTTCCAAAGTCATTAGTTGCTCGTATGTGCCTCGAGAGACTTCACGCAAGCGCATCAACTCAATGGCTGCCGGCGTCTGCTCAGCCTCCGCCTGGGTTCGCAAAGCATTTGCAAGAGCCTTGGAAAGCTCCACCGAAAGGGCGGTTGGTTTGTAGTTGAGAACTTTGTTCCCTTGGGAAGCCTTAACCTCTTCGTCCAGTGCTCGCAAGATCGCCTTGTCGGGAGCATCAAGTTCAGCTTGCATCGCCAATTCCCACACAGCAACCTGATTGCCAGTCTGGAAGAACTTGGAACTATCGATGAACGGCAGCCACACTAAACGAGCCATCGGCACTTGGTCAATTGGGTAACCCAAACCCTTCAAGAGGGCGCGAATCTCTCGCTTTGCTTCGTCGGCCTGCGTTATCGGACTTCGCCATTGCTTGTTCCCGTGCAGACCTTTGAGATCCCACTTGGAGCCATTAATGGTTACCTTGGTTGCGCCCTTGCATTCGACGACAACGATTCCTCGCTTAGGTACGATGACAATGAAGTCGACTTCCGTTTGCGCCTTGGACTTGATCTTGGAAAGCTCGAGAGAGTGAATAACAATCCAGTCGTCCTTACCTTCGATATCACCGAATGCTCGGTAAAGCAGTTCCTCGGCGTAAGAGTCTGAGCCTTCGAAGCTCTCCGGAATCATCTGAACCATTTAGTTTCCCATCATGTGAAATTGGTGGTCTCGAGAGACGTCGTTGCCAGGCGAGCGGCGGTATGCCTTCGATGTTGTGGGTGAAATCGCGTAACTGCCGAGATAGCCAATTCTTGGAACTAAGACGGCAGCGGTAATTTCGGTGGTTTCCAGAGTGCGATTTTCGTCGAGAAGGAATTCCGAAACCGCTTTGTGCCATCCCTTGTATAGGCGAACACGCAGAAGCCTGCGGCTCATGTCCTGATCGAAGAGGTCTTCGTCGATTCTTGTCGGTGAATCGTAAGGGTTGCCAACACTGCCGGGGAAGTGACCGCTCAAGTGGAGGTTGTCATTCCCTTCAATGATCTGTCGGGTTAGTTGGTGTCTAGGGCCACTATCAATATTCATAGTGAGTCGCATTTGCTGGCCTTCAAGTCGCTCAGGGGAGGGCCGTGCGGCATCGCGGCTTTGCCCTGTGTTGCCAAGATGCATGTCGAGGTATCCCTTGTAGAGCCAGAACTCTAAGGCCTCAATCGAGCTTCCATAGGTGTCGAAGAGCAGGCGCAAAACGGCGTTTTCACGGCTGTAGCCACCCTCGCGCCATTCACGCAAACCCTTGGCGATGTTTACCCAGCCCATGCCGAAGGCCAGTAGGTGGAGCGCTCCGTTCCACCAGGCGCAGGTCTCTTGCGAGAAACCGTGAGGCAACACTTTCGGAGGGATGATCCTAGAAGCCGGCGCATCTACTGACTGCCAAAGGATTGAAACCATCGAGGTCCAGTTGTATTCATCGCCGTAGAAGTCGGTCCATCGGACATCCTCGGGCGGGAAGCCGTATCGAACCGTCCATGAGTGGTCTTCTGATGTGTAGTTTTCGTTAGCCACGCGTGCCCCCTTGCTTTGTTAGATTCTAGAGCTCGTCGTCGTCCACGGGAGGTGGAGCCGAGAGCGAATAGAGATTCGCCGGCTTGCCCGGGCGGCTCGAGTCGGTTTTGCCGCTGGACATGATGAATGATTTGTCGAGGCTCATCATCTGGCGTCTGAATAGGTCGCGCTGAACGCGCTCGCCGCGGCAGGCTTCGGTGAAGTCTTGAAGGTCGCTAAGTCTGAACTCGTCGCCTAGCGGGTTGATGCTGAGGTAGCGGAACGGGTCGAGGCGGCCGTCGAATGCGTGGCGAAGTTGGCGCCAGGCATAGAAGACCATGTCGTCGTGATCGAGGCCGAGAATGCGTCCGGCTTTCATATTCTTGGTCAGGGTTTTGTCGTGGCCAACTCGGTTGGTGGCGTTTGGCATGCGGCGGTTGCCGAATCGCGAGACTCCATCGAACTTGTCGATGCTTCCGCCCTCGCGCTCCCACATGTCCATGAAGTATTGCGAGTTGACTAGCTCGAGGCCGATTTGTTCTTTGCCACCGAGGTATTTGCGAATGTCTTCGAAGTTGACCATTCCCCAATAGGCGAATGAGAGAACTCGGTCGTTGGGGTCTCGCTTCGGGTCGTCGAAGATTCCGAGCTGGCGGATCTTGGTCTTTAGTGAGAGTCCGAGTCGGTCTTTGAGAATTCGGAGGCTTGCGTCTTCGAGTGATTCTTTTTTGCCGAGGTAGCCGCCGGGGAGCACGCGCTGGCCTTTGGCGAGCGGGTAGAGGGTTTCGTCGGCAGGGATTGTGATGACGAATAGTGATAGTCCGTCGGTTCCAGTGCGCCCTACGTATTCGGGGGAGACGTTGTCTTCCCACACCTTTTCGCGGATCGTGCGCTCGCTGGCAACGGTGAAGATGACTAGATCGATGGCCTTGTCTGAATAAATGTCGGTGGTCATGTTCATAATAATACTTACAAATAACTCGATAGCAAAAGATTTCTATTTGACGGGAATAATATGCGCGGATAAGTTATTTGTGTGTTACAGTGACGTTCTAACAAATTGGGGAGTGATCAAATGAACGAAAAGAATTCAGCTTGGGCAGCCAAGCTTCTCGGCACCGCATCGATTGCTGAAGTAATCGCGGCCGACAAGCCAGGCAGCACCAAGAACAGCAAGACCACCAAGGCAGTACTACCGGGCATGCACGTTGGTAGGGGCCAGCGTTACGGCAACCTCACCTGGTTTCCGATCTGGACAGACGCACCGGTAGTCGAGCGCGACTACATCACCAAGCCGGCCGCCGGTCAGGTGGCTGTCGTCGAGCAGGCCAACCCAACCGTGGGCGTAATCGAGATCGAGAACAACGGCGACAAGCCAGTGCTCCTAATCGAAGGCGACCTCCTCGAGGGCGGTTGGCAGCACCGCGCTCTAACCCGCACTGTTCTAGTGGCAGCCAACAGCACCAGCAGCTTGCCTGTTGTTTGCGTTGAGCAGGGTCGCTGGGGTGGAGCTTCGGTTCAGCGCCTCGGCAACAAGAGTGCGCCGGTCGGTGTTCGCCGTGCCATGCGCGGGCTTTCGAAGAACGACCAGGGCGTGTTCAAGCAGGCCGCTGCCGATCAGAGCGCAGTCTGGGACTCCGTCCGTGCTTATTCAGTGATGAACAACAAGGCTCGCCCAACCGAGTCATTGGTTGAGGTTCAGAACGAGATCGAGGCCGAGTTGGCCGCGCTCAAACTCGAGAAGCCTCAGGCGCTACTCGGTCAGCGCGGTGTGCTGATCGCAATCGGCGGCAAGCCGCTCGCACTTGAGCTGTTTGACCACCCCGACACCCTCGCCGAGCGCCTCGAGACCCTGCTGGACGCATACCTCCCGCAGTCTCTCGCTCAGAAGTTCGTCGAGTGCCCAGCCCGATACGCCCGTGACTTCATCGTGCGCGTCGAGATGCTCGGCGTCGAGCCAACCGAATCAGACGACCGTCTGCGCAACCGCCCAGACAAGTACGTCGCGGCCCAGGCCTTCGTTCGCAACAGCGAGCTGCTTCACATGTCTGCGCTCAACGCAGCGCACGAGTTGGTGTTGGCCGCATAGCGGAGGGGCCGACGAGGCGCCCGCTAGCTAATGCAACACCAAACCACTACTAAGGAGCTGATACATATGGAAATCAAGATTGAACACAACAAGGTAAACAAGGGCGCTAAGACCGCTCTCGGCGTGATGCTCGAGCTCACCGCTCCGGCAGCACCGGTTCGCGAGGCCGACTTGGCTCGCAAGGCAAAGTCGATCGTTTTCGTGGTCGACCGCAGCGGTTCGATGGGCGGTGGGCGTCTTGAGATGGTTAAGAACACCATTCTCGACACCCTTGCTCGCCTAAACCACGACGACTACCTATCGGTCGTCACCTTCGACGACGACGCCGTGGTCGAGGTCCCGCTAACCAAGATTGGCGACCTGCCAATTGCCCAGGTTCGCGACAAGATCGCTGCATTGCAGACCGGTGGCTCAACCAACCTTGAGCTCGGTTACCGCTTCGGTCTAGCGCAGGCCGCCAACTCGCCAGAAGGCGTCGAGGCTACCCTGATGCTGCTGAGCGATGGCCACGCCAACGCCGGAGTCGTTGACCCTGAAGCACTGGGTCGACTAGCTACCGCCGCGATCGAGCACTACGTGACCACCACGACGCTCGGTATTGGCGAAGGCTACGACGAGCGGATCCTCGACTCGATGGCTGACTGCGGAAACGGCAACCACGTCGCCGCTCTCGAGCTAGCCGAAGCCGTGGACGCGCTGCAGGCCGAGATCGATGACTTGCTGATGAAGACCATGACCGACGTCAAGGTTCGCATCGACTTCGCACCGACCTTCTTCTACCAGAACGGTTCGATTCGCAAGGTCAAGCACATGCGCAAGTTCCGCACCACCGAGACCGGCTGCGTAGCCGAACTCGGCGACCTCTCGAGCCTCGAAGAGAAGAACTTCGTGTTCGAACTCAACCTCGACGCCCGCGACAAGGCCGAACTTGGTGCTCAGCCTGGCTTCACCGTCAAGTGGAGTTACGTTGACTCCACGGTGAACCAGCTGATCGAAGGCGAGCAAACCTTCGAGATCGAGGTCATCGAGCAGCAGGAGTGGGTTGAGCCTTCACGCAACGAAGACATCGTTGCCGAACTCAAGTCGATCCGCATGCAGGACGTCCGTGACGAAGCGCTCAACCTCTACCTCAACGGCCGCGAGGCCGAGGCAGACGAGTTGCTGCGCTCAGCCGGTGCCGACCTCCAGGAGTTCATGGAGTCAGCCCGAGACCTGAGCCCGCGAGCCCGTTCGCGCCTCT
Source organism: Rhodoluna sp. (assembly GCA_044372535.1). GTDB lineage: Bacteria > Actinomycetota > Actinomycetes > Actinomycetales > Microbacteriaceae > Rhodoluna. The sequence continues at coordinate 1,581 of JBILRS010000031.1, read as the reverse complement.
ACTCGAGCTCGACCGAGTTCAGCACCTACGCGATGATGAGCGACTCGAACGAGAAGCAGAAGCGCATTCGCGAGATGCGCAACCGCGCGAAGAACGACAAGTCGGACTTCAGAGACAAGCCATAACGGGTGAAGGTTGGCTGGGCGAAAGCCCGGCCGGCCCGCACCACCCCAGCACTGGCAACAACTCGATCTACCACTACTTACTTAAGGAGCAATCAAACATGTGGATTTTCACCGAAACCGGCTTTGTTTCTGCCGTAAAGAAACCTCAAGACAACGGCCTCGTGAGCGTTCGCGCTCGCGACAAGGTGTCTTTGCAGCCGCTTGAAGAGCTGACCGGTCAGTCGATCGTGCACACTCCAGACGGCGACTACCCGTACCGCATCTTCATTGAGCAGACTGCGCTCGCCGACTGGGTGGCCAAGTCTGCCCTCGACATCGACTACTCGAACTTCAAGGGTCGCATGGCGCAGTTCCGTGACTACAAGTACCTCGGCGCACTGCACGAGGTGTGGGCAGCGATGACTCACACCGAGAGCGCAGCCGCAAGAGGCTTCGATGAAGAAGAGGAGGCGTGACCATGAGCGATGAACCGAAGAAGCACTTCTACAGCACGCCAGACCTCAAATCGATGACTCTTGCCGAACGAACTGCATGGATTAGCAACCTGCATAAACGCATGGTCGCCGATCTGCGAGGGGACGAAGCAGAACCCATAGAAGAAGAGCCAACCGAAGAACCAGAGGCGAAAGCCTAGAACTTGGTCTCCGGGCGGCACTTTCACTCCTTTCAACCGCCCGGAGGCCAGAAACCTCCGAAAGCTTCACCGCAACACCAAACCTGGAGGTACACCATGAACAAACCGCTTTACATCATCTACAACGAGCTCTACCAAGACTGGCTTCTTGGAGCCGGCGATGGTTCACACCCAACCAACCCAATCAGAGCGAAGCTCGCAGTTGAGCTGCTGATCGCCCGCCTCGGCAAGCTCGCCAAGGTCGCAACACCAACCCCGCGCGGCACCGCAACCGCCGACCGCGCGAAGCTAAACGCCACCCACGCCCTCGACTATGTGAAGAGGACGCTGGGCGGAGTCAACTACGAGTGGCGCGGCAAGAACCTAAAGGTCGCGAGGGCCGGGTTCGCCATGTTCCGCGGCACCATTCGCGCGGTCGAGCTGATCCTCAGCGGCAAGGCAAACGTGGTCTTCAACCCGCAAGGGGCCAAGCACCACGCCAAGTTCTCCAGCGGCAGCGGCTTCTGCGTCTTCAACGACATGGCTTATGCAGCCAACGCGTTCAAGGCCGCAGGTCTCAAGCCGCTCTACATCGACTGGGACATCCACGCCGGCGACGGCACGTACCACATGCTCAAAGGCACGGGAATCCCGACGATCAGCATCCACCACGGCGGCATCTACCCAGGCGACCCAGCGCTCCAAAGCCTCGATGGCACCAGGCGCGAAGTCGTTGACCAGGCAAACGAGGCCTATGGACTCAACCTGCTCGGTGGCGATGGCGACGATTACTTCAAGGCCGCAATCGACCGAGCAGCCGAGCTCATCGACTCCTACAAGCCC
>JBILRS010000042.1:0-12230 GCA_044372535.1 Rhodoluna sp. | reverse complement strand
GAGAGCATCGATCACTTTTTAGCTCTCCCTCTTGCTGTTCTGCGCACGGCGGGCACACCGAAGACCGTGAATACGAACGTTCCTACCCAAACGCCCAGAGAGATTAAGAGGTCAGTTACCGGAGTCCCTGCGAAACCCCAGACATATACGGCCCAAGCTGTGATTCCAATCCAGACAAGTGCCCCTAGTAGGTTATGGCTGAGCTTGACCACCTGACCCGCAAAGTCTTCACCAGTCTGCACCTCCTCGAAGCTTTCTTTGGGAATATCGTCCGGTGGCAGCTGAGTGGTATGGCTGTATGCCCGTGGCAGCGAGGAGAGAACCTCTTTCAAGATTGCACGCCTAGTTGGTTTCATGTCTGATCCGAAACCTAGTTCGCGCTCAACTCGTTAAGGAAAGGTGCAGCGCCTTCAAGAAACGCTTGAGGTTGCTCCTCCTGAGGCAGGTGGGCAGACTTTTCGATGAGAATCAGTTGGCTGGCGGGGATCATCTCTTTGAGTTTTGTTTGATCTGCAACAGGGACGACCGTGTCGGCAACTCCGCTGATCAGCAGGGTTGGTGTTTTGATGGTGCCGAGGTTGGCTAGCAGGTCGTTCTTGCGAGATGCTGTTGCAAACTTCCAGAACGCTCGCTCCCATCCTTTGACCTTTAGTGGTTGGTGATAGCCTTCGTAGACCTCATCGGTTACTTGAGCCTGATCAAAGTGGCTTCTTCTCAGTAGGTCATCGCCGGTTTGGGCGATCGAGCTGACCAAGATGGGCCCGAGCTTGTCTATCTGAGGAATCTGGTAGAGCCAGCTGAGGCCGTCGGAGCTGCCGCCGGTGGTGACGATGGCGGCATCAACCAAAATTAGCCCTTGAACCTTTGCCGGGTTTAGGCGGGTGTATTCGGCAGCTAGTTGACCTCCGGCTGAGTGCCCGACGAGCACAACTTTGCGATTGGTTCCGTACTTCGCGATTAGGTCGTCCAGGATCTTGAAGTTTGCTTCGAAGCCGTAGGAGTCAACACCTAGCGTTACGGATGGGCGTTCGGTGAAGCCGAATGCTGGGCGGTCGTAGGCAATTACCTGGCCGTATTCACCGAGCGGTTCGATGACTTTGCGCCAAGAGAATGTGCTGGCTCCGAAGCCGTGCATCAAGACGATCAAGGGTGCGTCACACTTGCAGTCGCCGGTGTATTTCTGAGTTTTTACATGGACGTCGATGCCGTTGAGCTTGGTGAACTCAGCGCCAGCGCCGGCCGCTTCAACGTTGGTGAGTGTGCCAGAGTTCGGCTCTGGAATAAGGAAAGGTACGACTAAGAACGACAGAACTCCGAGGAGTAGAGCGTTGACCATAAACCGGCGGAATCTCTTCATGGTTTCACTATAGGCAGGCTAGGCCGAAATGAGCTCTCTGATCGCTTCTTCGAAGACGCGCTGGTGGGCGTCCACGTCTGCTTTTGTAGTGGTTGGGCACATCAGGGCCATGTTGTGGAACGGGGTCAGCAGAATGCCACGGTTAGCCAGATAGAGGTGCAAGAAGTCTTCCAGTTCGGCGTCTGCTGACTCGAAGGCAGCGGTTCCGGTGATTGGGTAAGGCTTAGCGAAGCGATACTCGGCCCTCGTGCCCAACTGGTTGATCGACCAGGGCAGGTCGTACTTGTCGAATAGGTCGTTTACCCCCGCGGTGAAGTAGTCGGCCAACGCGATCATCTCGACGAAAGCGTCTTTGGTGAGCACGTCTTCGAGTGTTGCTCGCATCGCCGCTACCGACAGCGGGTTTCCGGCTAGCGTGCCACCGACACCGCCCATATCGACAAGGTCGAGGTCGGTGCGTTCAAGAACGCGGTTGGCGAATTCTTCACTGAGTCCGTAGGTCCCGGTTGGGATTCCACCGGCGATGGCCTTGCCAATTACGAAGACATCTGGTTCTAGGTTGTCGCGCATGGTCATGCCACCCCAACCTGCCGAGAAGGTGTGGGTTTCGTCGATAATCAGCAGCGCGTCGTACTTCTTGGTGAGGGCTCGCACGCCCTCTAGATAGCCGGGTTCTGGCAACACGATGCCGATGTTGGTGAGTGCTGGTTCCATTAGCACGGCGGCAACATCGCCATTCTTGAGCTGGCGTTCGAGACCCTCGAGGTCGTTGAACTCGGCGACGCGTGAGGTTTCGGTGACGTCGACCGGCGAACCAACGTTGCCAGGGCGGCTCATTCCCTCGCCGTCGGGGCCAACGACAATCAGGGCTTCGTCAACCGAGCCGTGATAGCAATAGGCGTTGAAGAGGATCTTTGGTTTGCCAGTGATTGCGCGAACTAGTCGAATAGCCCACCTGTTGGCGTCTGTGGCGGTTAGCGAGAAGCTCCACTTAGCCATGCCAAACCGCTCGGTAAGGTTCTTAGCGACCCACTGGGCGTCTTCGGTCGGGAGCATGGTTGTCATGCCACCCTGGGTCTTCACGCGATTGATGATTGCCTCTACCACTTTCGGGTGCGAGTGCCCGGCCATAGCGCCAGTGTCTCCTAGTGCAAAGTCGATGTATTCGTGGCCGTCGATGTCCCAAATTCGGTTTCCCGTGGCTTTAGCGAAATAAAGCGGGAATCCGCCGGCCTTCTTGTTCATCCACGTCATTGGCACGCGTCCGAAGAGGTTGTCGGCTGCCTCGTAGGCTGCCTTGGACTTGGGGTTTCTCTCGAGAAATAGCGCCTGTTCTTGGGCGTGAAGTTCGGCGAGACGTTGGCGGTCGATCATGATTGCTCCTAGGAGGATATTCACAGCAAACATACACTTTTGCCGAGGAATAGTGCGAGACGTTGGCGGGTATCCTTGAAGCATTCCACACAGAGAAGGTCATCTTGTTTCGTTTAGCCAAAAAAAGCCTCGCAAACCGCGCTGTAGTCGCCCTGGGAACCATCATTGTCGCCGTCTTCGGCATCGTTTCACTGGGTGGACTCAAGCAAGAGCTGATTCCGTCTTTTGAGACGCCTCAAGCTGCGATTGTCACCACCTACCCAGGCGCTTCGCCTCAGGTAATCGACACGCAGGTTAGCGGGCCTCTAGAAGATGCCGTGCGTCAGCTTGATGGCCTGGTTTCGACCTCGGCTACATCGCAAAACAACCTCTCGGTTCTTCGTGTTGAATTCGACTACGGCACCTCAACCGCCAAGGTGAAAGAGAACCTTGCCGCCGCTGTCGCCTCAGTGGAGGCCAAGCTTCCTGCCGGTGCAAGCGCACAGGTAATCTCTGGTTCGTTCGACAGTGTTCCGATCATCGCGCTTGGAATTTCGTCACCAGACAATTCCAAGATCGGCAAGCTTCTAGAAGACGTTGCTCCAACCATGTTCGGTGGCATCTCGGGCGTTCGTGAGGTTGCGGTTGCCGGTATCGAAGAAAAGCGCGTCAACCTGAAGTTAGATAACTTCGCCATGGCAAGATACGGGTTATCGCAGCAGAGCATTGTCTCTGCACTCAAGTCCAACGGTTTCATTGTTCCTGCCGGCAGCATCGTCGACTCAAAGGGTTCTATTTCGGTTGAGGTAGGCACCCCCGTCGACAGCGTTGCAGCCTTCAAGGAGCTGCCGCTTTCTGGAAGCATGAGCAGCATCGGCGAGTATGGCCGCGTGACCGTGCCGGTTACCGTGAGCATCGACGACGTCGCTGATGTCACCTACGTGACCTCACCCGTGACCTCGATCACTCGCGTGAACGGCGAAGAAGCGCTCTCTGTTTCGATTACCAAAACTCAGGACGGAAACACCGTATCGATTTCAAACGCCGTCACCGAGAAGATGGACGAGCTGAGCAAGCAGCTCGGCGAAGGTGTAACCGTCACCACGATTTTCGACCAGGCCCCTTACGTTGAGGAGTCGCTAAAAGACCTAACCACCGAGGGAATGCTCGGACTCATCTTTGCCGTCCTGACGATTCTCGTGTTTTTGATGTCGGTTCGACCGACTCTCGTCACCGCGATCTCGATTCCAACCTCGCTGTTGGTCACCTTCATTGGCCTCAGCGTCTTCGGCTACTCGCTCAACCTATTTACGTTGAGCGCACTGACAATCGCAATTGGTCGTGTGGTTGACGACTCGATTGTTGTTATCGAAAACATCAACAGACACCTCTCCTATGGCGAACCGAAAAAGAAGGCGATTCTTCTTTCGGTGAAGGAAGTTTCTGGAGCGATTACCGCCGCAACGATCACCACTGTTGGCCCGTTCATCATGCTCGGCGTCTTGGTTAGCGGCCTGATTGGCGAGCTGTTCAAGCCGTTCGCCTTCACCTTCTCGGTGGCACTGGTTGTCTCGCTGGTTGTCTCGCTGACCATCGTCCCAGTTTTGGCTTACTGGTTCTTGAAGGACCCAAAGACCGAAGAAGACGCTGCGAAAGCTCGTGAAAAAGAAGAGGAGCGCGAACGCAAGTCGATTCTGCAGCGCGGTTACCTGCCAATCATCAAGACCACCCAGAAGCACCCGGTATGGACAGTTGTTGCCTCGGCGTTGATCTTTGTCTTCACGCTGGGTCTGACCCCGTTCTTGAAGACCGACTTCTTGGGAGCATCAGGCTCGGACTCGATCGTCGCGAACCAGACTCTGTCGCCAGGCGCAACCCTTGCCGAGCAGTCGGCAGCGGCGCTAAAGCTTGAAAAGGCTATCGTCGCAAACAAGGACGTCGAAGTGGTGCTAACCACCATCGGCACAACCGGAGATGGACGCGTAGCATTTGGAGGGGAAGCCGGAGGAATCTCTCACCAGATCACTGTGAAGAAGGGTGCTGAGCTCGCAGACCTTCAGAAGAAGGTTGAAAAGATTGTTGCCGATGACTCAAGCCTTGGAACAATCAAGTTCGCTAGCGGCGGAGGCCCGGCATTCGGCGGTTCATCCACCGTTGACGTCAAGCTGACCGCAAAGACCGACGAAGCTCTAGAGGCAGGCATCGTGGCCGTCGAGAAGGCCATGAAGGGCACCGCGAACGTCTCAGAGATCACCAACTCGCTGGCAACCAAGCAGCGCACGCTAAAGGTCACCGTTGACCGCATGGCAGCGGCTCAAGCCGGACTCAGCGAAATCGCCATCGGTGGAATCGTTTCGGGCGCAATGCAGCCGATGAGCATCGGTTCGCTGAACGTCAAGGGCATCGCAACCGACATCTACGTGATTGGCGCAGACAAGCCTCTCACTATCGATGAAGTAAAGGCGATCAGCATCCCAACCATGACCGGCCCTGTCAGACTTTCGAGCGTGGCCGATGTGGTTCTTACCAAGGTTCCGGTGAGCATCACGAGCGAAAAGGGTGACCGCACTGCCAGGGTTTCACTAACTCCAGAAGGCGACAACCTGGGCGCGATTACCGTCGACGTCACGACACGCCTGGAGAAAGTCGAGCTCCCTGCCGGAGTGACCGCAACCATCGGTGGTCTGTCATCACAGCAGGCTGAGTCATTCGGTCAGCTAGGACTCGCACTTCTTGCGGGTATCTTGCTGGTCTTCTTGGTCATGGTCGCAACCTTCCGTTCGATCCGTCAACCGCTGATCCTGCTGGTTTCGATTCCTTTCGCTGCCACGGGCGCACTTTCGATGCTGCTGCTCACCAACACTTCGCTAGACATTTCGGCAATCATCGGGATGCTGCTTCTGGTTGGAATCGTTGTGACGAACGCGATCGTTCTGATCGACCTCATCAACCAGTACCGCAAGGAAGGTCGCGACATTCACACGGCCATCATGGACGGAGCCAGACAGCGTCTGCGCCCGATCTTGATGACCGCTCTAGCGACAATCTTTGCTCTAACCCCGATGGCACTCGGTTTCACCGGTGGCGGCGGCTTCATCAGTCAGCCGCTGGCAATCGTGGTTATCGGCGGATTGTTCTCGTCAACCGTGTTGACCCTGGTAATCGTTCCGACGCTTTACTGGATCATCGAAGGTGGTCAAGACCGCAAGCTTGCCCGTCTCGCCAAAAAGGCGTAACGCAGCAAATTAGAATAGGTGGGCTCCCGAATAAAAGTCGGGGGCCCACTCTAGTTTTGGGAACGTGATTACTATTTCTGAACACCTCGTCTGGATTGACTGCGAGATGACCGGCCTCGACCCCGAAAAAGACTGCTTGGTTGAGATCGCCGTTGTAATCACCAACTCTGACCTCGAGCCGGTTGACGAAGGCATAGACCTAGTCATTAAGCCCCGCGAAGATAGCCTCGCCAACATGGGTGACTACGTGCGCGAAATGCACACCACCAGCGGTCTAATCGAAGAGTTTGCCGAGGGTCTAGAGCTCGCCGACGCCGAAGCTCAAGTTCTCGAATACATCAAAAAGTACATTCCAGAGGCACGTCAGGCTCCACTTGCCGGCAACAGCATCGGCACCGACCGTATGTTCATTAACCGCTACATGCCCGCGCTTGACCAGCACCTGCACTACCGAAACATCGACGTCTCGTCGATCAAAGAACTCTCACGCCGCTGGTATCCGCGGGTTTACTTTCAACTACCCAAGAAAGACGGCGGTCACCGCGCCCTCGCCGACATCAACGAATCGATCCAGGAGCTTCGCTACTACCGCGAGACCGTGTTCGTTGAACTACCCGGCCCCTCAAGCTCAGAAGCAAAGATAGCGGCCGAAAAGGTTTCTGCTAAACTTTCGTAGTTGCTTCTGCAACACATGGTGGGTATAGCTCAGCTGGTAGAGCGCCTGGTTGTGGTCCAGGATGTCGCGGGTTCAAGTCCCGTTACTCACCCCAAAAGCTAAAGCCCGACTTTTTGGTCGGGCTTTTCTCATTTTGCGATGGTTGGAATCTTCCCGTCACCATAGGTTGCTTTGATCTCGCTGATAATCACCTGGTAGCCGTTGTACCAGTTCTGAACCTTGGCTTTGGCTTCTCGGTGATCCTCGAAACGAGCGAACTTGGTGATGGTCGCCATGTCTTCGAAGTAGTAGATCGAGTTCTTGGTTTCGCCGTCTGAGCTAACCCAACGCTCTACCCCCAAAAAACCCTCAAGCGTCAGCGCGTAGGCGTCAATTGACTCGTCGAGGCGGTGAAACTCCTCGTCGTAGTTACCCGGCTTGAAGATGAACTGGGCGGCAAACATCTTTAGGCGTTTGCTCGTTCGATGATCAACTCGCGCACGCGTCCGGCGTCGGCTTGGCCCTTCATGGCCTGCATTACGGCGCCGATAACCGCGCCGGCGGCCTGAAGCTTGCCCTCGCGAATCTTCTCGAGCACGTCTGGCTGCTTGGCTAGGGCTTCGTCGATGGCTGCCTGCAGAGCGGTGTCATCTGAAACAACTTCTAGACCACGATCTGCAACTATCTTGGCTGGGTTACCCTCGCCGGCTAGAACAGCTTGAAGCACTTCGCGACCGATTCGGTCGTTGATTTTGCCAGACTCGACCAGTGTCGCTAGTTCGGCGACGTCGGCTGGTGTGATGGCTAGGTCTGAGACGTCTTTGCCGTCTGCGTTAGCTAGACGAGCGATTTCGCCAGTCCACCATTTGCGAGCGGCCTGAGGCTTTGCGCCCTTGGCAACGGTCTCTTCAAGTTCGTCGAGAAGTCCTGAGTTCACTACGTCGCGGAACTCGAGGTCGCTGAACTGCCACTCCCCCTGCAGGCGCTTGCGGCGCTCTGCCGGCTTCTCAGGAAGGCTGGCGCGAATCTGCTCGATGAGCTCTTTCGAGGGCTGCACGGGCACTAGGTCAGGCTCCGGGAAGTAGCGGTAGTCGTCGGCGTCAGACTTCGGGCGACCTGAAGAGGTCATGCCACGGTCTTCGTGCCAGTGACGGGTCTCCTGAATGATGGTTCCGCCGTTGGCGATGATGTGCGCTTGGCGCTGAATCTCGTAACGAACCGCGCGCTCGATGGAACGCAGCGAGTTGACGTTCTTGGTTTCGGTGCGGGTGCCCAGCTTCTCTTGGCCGTGCGGACGAATCGACACGTTTGCGTCGCAACGCACGTTTCCGCGTTCCATGCGGGCGTCAGAAACACCGAGAGCCTTGACGATCTCGCGAATGCTGCGCACGTAGGCGGCGGCAAGTTCGGGGGCCTCCGCGCCTGAACCATAGACGGGCTTGGTGACGATTTCGACAAGAGGCACTCCGGCACGGTTGTAGTCAACCAGCGAATACTCTGCACCCTGGATGCGTCCGGTGTTGCCACCGATGTGGGTCAGCTTGCCGGCGTCCTCTTCCATGTGAGCGCGCTCGATGTCCACGGTGTAAACAGCGCCACTCGGCACCTCGATGTCGATGGTGCCCTCAAAGGCGATCGGCTCGTCGTACTGCGAGGTCTGAAAGTTCTTGGCAAGGTCTGGGTAGAAGTAGTTCTTGCGCGAGAAGCGGCCGTTTGGAGCGATCTCGCAACCCAGAGCCAGACCAATCGCGATGCTCGACTCGACGGCCTTGCGGTTGACTGCAGGAAGCGAACCCGGCAGGCCGATGCAGATCGGGCAGACGTTGGTGTTTGGCTCGTCACCGAAGTCGTTGCGGCAACCGCAAAACATCTTGGTGTTGGTGTTGAGCTCGACGTGAACCTCAAGGCCGATGACGACCTCAAACTTTTCGAGCGCCTGCTCGTAGTTCATCAGTTCTGCTTTAGCCACGGTTACGCACCAGCCTTTACCTCGGGAGCGAAATCAATCATTCGCTTGCCCCAGACACTCTCGTGCAATGCTTCGAGAGCCGCACCGATCGAGTAGAGACGCTTGTCTTCGCGGGCCGGAGCCAGCAACTGGATGCCCGATGGCAGGCCATCTTCGTCGGCAAGGCCGTTAGGCACCGAGATGCCAGGGGTTCCGGCCAGGTTGGCGGGAATCGTGGCGATGTCGTTTAGGTACATAGCCAGCGGGTCTTCCAACTTCTCGCCAAACTTGAAGGCTGTGGTTGGAGCGGTCGGCGAAACGAGGACGTCGCACTTCTCGAAGGCTGCGTCGAAGTCGCGCTGAATAAGCGTGCGAACCTTCTGTGCGCTGCCGTAGTAGGCGTCGTAGTAACCGCTCGAGAGTGCGTAGGTGCCGAGGATGATGCGGCGCTTTACCTCTGGGCCAAAACCAGCCTCACGGGTCGCAGCCATAACGCGCTCGATCGTCGGGTTGCCCTCAGGGGTTACTCGCATACCGAAGCGAACGCTGTCGAACTTGGCAAGGTTGCTCGATGCCTCGGCCGGAAGAATCAAGTAATACGCAGCAATCGCGTATTCGAACGACGGGCAAGAAACTTCGACAATCTCAGCACCTGCCTTGACCATCAGCTCGAGGCTGTCGTTGAAGCGAGCCTTGACGCCAGGTTGAAAGCCTTCGCCATTCAGTTCTTTGATGACACCAACACGGACGCCCTTTAGCGAACCGCTCTTGGCCGCCTCAACCATCGAACCAAGTGATTCTGGCAGCGAAGTCGAGTCGTGCTTGTCATAGGCGCTGATTACGTCGCTGAGCAGGGCCGCGTCGAGCACGTTTCGGGCAACCGGGCCGATCTGGTCGAGCGAAGATGCAAGGGCGATCAGCCCGTAGCGAGAAACCGCTCCATACGTCGGCTTGGTTCCGACGGTGCCTGTGACTGCAGCCGGAAAGCGAATCGAACCACCGGTGTCTGAACCGATGGCAACAGGTGCCAAGAATCCAGCGACTGCGGACGACGAACCGCCACCTGAACCGCCGGGGATGCGTTCGGTGTCCCATGGGTTGCGGCTCGGGCCGTAAGCCGAGAACTCGGTCGATGAACCCATCGCAAACTCGTCGAGGTTGGTCTTACCAAGAATCGGCATCATTTCGGCACGGAGCAGCTTTACGACGGTTGCGTCGTACTGAGGAATCCAGCCTTCGAGGATCTTCGAACCAGCGGTGGTCGGCGCATCGGTCGTGGTCAGGTTGTCTTTGACTGCGATCGGCAGGCCGGCCAGTTTCGGCAAAGCTTCTCCGGCCGCGCGCTTGCGGTCAACCTCTGCGGCAGTGGCTAGCGCCTCTTTGGTGTTGACGTGCAGAAACGAGTTCAAAACCGGGTTCAGCTTCTCGATCCTGTCGAGAAACGCCTGAGTCAACTCAACCGAGGTGATTTCACCAGACTGAAGAAGCTCAACCAGCTCGCTGGCATTCTTTTTGACTAGCTCGCTCATGTCTATTCCTCGTCCAAAATTGCGGCGACGCGGAAACGTCCCTGGTCGCTGTCAGGAGCACCCGAAAGTGCCTCTTTTTGAGAAAGTGAAGGCTCGACAACATCTTCTCTAAAAACATTTGCCATCGGAATCGGGTGGCTTGTGGCCGGGACATCGCCCGAGACCGCATCGTTGATTTTCGCCACCGACTCGACAATCAGGCTCAATTGTTCGGCAAAACGATCAACTTCGGCATCCGTTACTTGGATGCGTGCGAGGCTAGCCAAGTGGCGAACCAAATCGGGGGTCAATTCAGACATGAATGGGCTTCCTAAAGCGTTACAGAGGCAATTTGATAAGTCTAACTAAATACCTACTCCCCTGATGAATTCAGGGGAATACCACTAAGATTGAGGCTTGTGGCAGACCACAAATGCCTACCCCAAAGCAACAAGGAGCACCGTTGGAAGACGAGAACTTTTCACTCGAAATGCGTGGCTACAAGCGCGAAGAAGTCGATCGCGTACTAGCCGAACTTCGCGCTGAACTAGATCACGTTCGCGACTACAACTACACCGCATCTGCCGAAGCTGAACAGCTGAAGGCCGAAGTTGAGGCGCTGAAGCGCAAAAAGAATTCCAGCCCTGGCTATGCCGAACTCGGCGCTCAGTTTGAGCAGACCCTTCGCCTAGCCGAAGAGCAGGCCAAGAAGCTAATTCAAGACGCCGGCCAAGACGCTATTCGCGTTCGTGAGACCGCAAAAGCCGAATCTGAACAGCTGACTCGTAAGGCTCAGCAGAAGGCTGACCAGCTAATCCAAGAGGCCGAGGCAAAACTTGCCGAAGCCAAGCTCGAAGCCGAGCGCCTTAGCACCGAGATCCTGAACACCGCCAAGAACCGCGAAGCAGAGGCTCTTGAGAAGATCGGCACCGCTCAGCGCGAAGCCGGCGCAATCAAGTCTGATGGCGAGCGTTACGCCGCTGAACTTCGTGCCCAGGTTCACCGCGAGACCGAAGAGGCCCGCGCTCTAGCAACCGAACTCAGCCAGCGCACCGCTCAGGCTCGAGTAGAACTCGAAGCAGAGCTAAAGACCAAGCGCGATGAGGGCGAGCAAGAGGGTCTGCGCATGTACCAGGCTGCCGTTGCTCAGGCCCAGCAGATCACTGATGAAGCTAACTCCAACTTCACCGACGCTTCGAACCGCGCTTCTGAGCTTCTCAGCGAAGCTGACCGCATTTCACGTGAGAGCCAGATTCAGGCGAACACCCTGCTTGAAGATTCTCAGCGCACCGCAACCAACCTCATCAACCAGTCACGTCGTCGTGCCGAGATGCTCAGCCGCAAGGCCGAGACCCTCGCCAACAACGCGATTCGCGACAGCGAAGAGCGCCTTGTCAAGATGAAGGCCGAACGCGGTGAAATCGACGAGTTCCTAACCTCGCTAAAGTCGCTGATGTCTACCGAGAGCATGGTGGCTGCCGACGAAAACACGGCAAGCGAAAAGTAGTTCTAAAAGAAAATGGCCTCCGATTTTCGGGGGCCATTTTTGTTTAACCAAGACGTTTTATGAACTCGACCTCATCGATAACTTCGACGCCGAGCGATTCGGCTTTGGCGAGCTTTGAACCAGCGCCAGGGCCAGCAACCACGAAACTGGTGTTCTTCGAAACCGAGCCCGAAGCCTTGCCGCCGCGGGCAATGATTTCTTCTTCGGCTTGCTCACGAGTCATTTCAACCAGCGTGCCGGTCACGACAATCGTTTTGCCAGAGAAGACTCCCTCTGCCGAACCCGGGCCGCTGAAGCCTTCGGTTTGCAGTGCGACACCTGCCGCGCGCCAGCGATCGATGATGCGCTGATGCCAATCAACGGAGATCCACTCTTTTAGGCTCTGAGCAAGGATCGCGCCGACACCGTCGACCTGCGAAAGTTCGGCCTCTGTGGCGTCGAAGATCGCATCGATCGAACCGAAGTGATTAGCGAGCGATCTGGCCGCTACGGGACCAACATGGCGAATGTTTAGAGCGACCAGGATGCGCCAAAGCGGGCGATTCTTGGCTTCCTCTAGGTTCTTGAGCAGCTTGAGCGCAACCTCAGCAGGCGTGCCGTCCTTCTTCTTGAAGTAGTCGACAGAAAGCAACTCGTCGAGAGTTAGCGAGAAAAGGTCGGCATCTG
>JBILRS010000030.1:0-15516 GCA_044372535.1 Rhodoluna sp. | reverse complement strand
TTTTTGATTGTTGCGAGGCTGTAGTTCATTTGGCGAGCGATTGAAGCATTTGTTCGCCCCTCGCAAAGTAGGCGCAAAACAATTCGCTGCCTTTCGGTGAAATCCTCTTCGGAGTCTTCGTCTTTGACGCTGTAGTTGATCCGAGTCCCGCTCCAGATTGATGAAGTGTAGATTTCGCAGGCGAAACCGAGAGCGGTGATGATCAGAGCATCTTCAAGCGAAGCCTTAAGGTCACTAAAGCCACGGATGACGAGAACTCCAAAGGAGTTTCCGGAGCTAGGAGCTGGGATGGCCGCAATCAGATGTTTGAGTTGAGAACTCGAGACAAGCTCACACTCGTCACATACGCACTCGCGAAAAGAAATCGGCTCCCTGTCACGATTCTTCAAGCAGCCTTGCAAGTCCAAGTTGTGCAAATCATCGATTTCAGCCTCATTGAAACCAAATCGACCAAGTTCTTGAAAACTGCCGTCGGCCGTTGGGTGAACGATGGCAACAGATGGCGGTGCCGACTTGTTGAGATGGCGAAGGGAAAGGTCTCTGCAAAACAAGGCAGGATGGCGGTTACTCGCGACAGAGTGCAAAATCGTTGTTGCTTGACTTACTTCGAAAACCATATCGACCCCAAATCTAATAGTTGAAAGAATTCCCCCAGTGACTAAAAGCATAAGTAGGCTAAGGGACACTTAAGCGGTCGAAAGTGGCTAAAAATCGGCTAATTAGGCTAGGAAACCTTAATCAGGCAATAAAAGTGAAAAAGGTATTATTTTCTATCAAAAGTGGCTTTTGAGAACTTTTTAACGCAGGATGTCTGGCTCCAAATAGATAACCCGCGCGGCATGAACCGCCTTGCGAATGTTTCCTTCGGCCTCATTAATCGTTCTTGCGATGTCGGCCGCGGTCGAATTCGCTGGCACGGCGATCTTGGCCGCGACCATAAGTTCATCAGGCCCAAGGTAGAGGGTCTTCATGTGAATGATTCGGTCAACACCTGGGCTTGATTCGAGCGCCTTGGTGATTGCGCGGTCGTCCTTGTCGGTTGCCCCTTCACCAATCAGCAGGCTCGAGGTTTCGATGCCAAGGATCAGCGCAACAGCGACCAGCAAGACACCGATGGCTAGCGTGCCGATGGCGTCCCAAATAGCGTCGTGGGTGATGACGGTCATGCCAACACCGATGAAGGCGAAGACCAGACCCAGCAGGGCTGCCATGTCTTCGAGCAGAACAACCGGTAGCTCAGGGCTCTTGGCGTGACGGATGAACTTGACCAAACTGGTCTTGCCACGCTCCTCCTTTGCCGCTTTGAGAGCGGTCATGAGGCTGAAAATCTCGAGGCAGATGCTGATGCCGAGCACAACCAGCGGAATCCAGGCGTTCTCGAGCTCGTGCGGGTGAGAAAGTTTGTTGAAACCCTCAACGATCGAGAACATGCCACCGACGCTGAACAAGACAATCGAAACCATGAACGCATAGACGTAGCGACGGCGGCCGTAACCGAACGGGTGAGTCTTGCTCGCCTCGCGCTTGGCGCGCTTGCCACCGATAAGAAGTAGCACCTGGTTTCCGGCATCGGCAACGGAGTGAATCGCCTCGGCAAGCATCGAAGCCGAACCGCTAACCCCTGCGGCAAAGAACTTGGTGATGGCGATGCCGGTGTTCGCGCCGAGGGCGGCGAAGATTGCTCTGGTCGATCCGTGACTACTCATGTATTCCTCCGATGTAGTAATCTATCCCACGGTGTCGTGTCCGAGCGGCCGAAGGTGCAACACTCGAAATGTTGTTTGGGCGAGAGTCCAACGTGGGTTCAAATCCCACCGACACCGCCACTTCGAAATGGGTTCTGTTAGCGCAGAGCCCTTTTTCGTTTAACTGCTAGTCTCACTTGCGTAAAGACCAAGCTGGCCAGTGCGCAGCAGCTGCAAGATGTATGGGGGCAAGATGGCGGGTATAGGAAAGGTTCGGGAGCAGACCAAGAGGTTTCTGCGCCCTGATGAAGAGGTTCAAGCCGCTCTGCTTGCAGCCTCCCACCCGAGTACTAACGACCACGCCATCATCGTTACTAACCAGAGAATCATGGTTTTTGCACTCACCTTCACTGGCAGGGTGAAGGGTCTGATTGCGGATGTCGACAGAAATACACCGCTCGGCCCATTCGACGACATTTTTTGGTCTGAAACGCGAAACCTTCCAATCCCCCTATGGATTGCCTGGCCATTCAAGGATGAGGTTGAAGAAGCCGATTCATTCTTACCGGAGGGTTTGCGCCCTTCGGTTCGCCCGGAATCAAAAAATCGCAACGCTCGAGCCGATCGCAAAATCAAGCGAACGCGTGACGGCGCAAACTGGCTTGCCGATGCAGATGTCGACGGTGAGGTCGGTCTGATTGTGATCATCGCTGCGTTTGTCTTCACACATCCCGTGAGGATCTTTAGGTTAATTCGCCTAACTTTCAAGGTGACCGGGACTCGACACTACGGGCGCGCAACAGCCGCGCTTGCACTGAACCTTTTTGGTTGGTTGGCTGCCATCGGCGCTGGCTACCTTGCAGTTCAACTGTTTATCTGGTCGCACGGATAAGTGAAACAATAGAAGTATGGCCAAAGTAACCATCAACCCAGCGAACCTGCGCGTGCAGCTCACCGTTGCCGAGCAGATCCTTGGCGTGCACGGCAGCTTGACCGTGCCTGGCAATCAGGTCGTTGGCGCCCAGGCGCTTGGTAAGGGCTGGTGGATGACTCTCGGGTTGCGGTTTGGCACGGCTTTGCCCTGGGTGATTCTCGCTGGCACCTTTATTCGTAAGGGCGACAGGGCCTTTGTTTCATGGACTCGTGGCAAGCAGGTGTTGCAGATCAACCTGACTGGCAACAGATATACGCGCATTTTGGTGGGCGTTGACGACGCTGAGGCGCTCGCCGAGGACATTAACGCGGCAATATCCGGTTGTTAGAAAAATATTTTGCGTTTCTTGGCTGAATCGTTATAGACTGGTTGTTTGCTCCCAAACACCCCGCACGCATATTATGGCGCGCGCGTTGTGACTGCATATTGCGGCGGTCAGGTTAAGGGTTGCGATCTCACCGCCCACAAACTATTCCCTTGGATGGATTATCTTGGCTGCTAAGAACGCAAAGAACCTACGAAACGACCGCTCGGCTACTCGCCCGTCGTTCGCAAAGGTCAACGAACCGGTATCAATTCCTAACCTACTGAGCCTTCAGCTCGAGAGCTTTGACTGGCTCATCGGCAACCAGGCTTGGCGCGACATCGTTGGTAACGATGCCAAGACAGGTCTCGAAGAGATCTTCGAAGAGCTTTCGCCAATCGAAGACTCAAACAACACCGCTGACGCAAAGATGGGTTTGGCCTTCGCTAACCCAGAGCTTTACGACCCAGCTCACTCGCCAGACGAGTGCAAGATCAAGGGCAAGAGCTACACCCAGCCGCTTTACATCAAGGCAGAGTTCACCAACTACCTAACCGGTGAAATCAAGAGCCAGACCGTCTTCATGGGTGACTTCCCGGTCATGACCGACAAGGGAACCTTCATCATCAACGGCACCGAGCGTGTAGTTGTTTCGCAGCTAGTTCGTTCGCCAGGTGTTTACTTCTCAACGCAGGCAGCAACCACCGGTAACTTGAACCTCTCGAACACCAAGGGTCAGATCATTCCTTCGCGTGGTTCATACCTAGAGTTCCTAACCGAGTGGATCGCCGACGAGCGCAAGCCAATCGCCCGCTTCGGTAAGCCAATCGTTCAGGTCCAGGTTGACCGCAAGACCAAGGTTTCGGCAACCATCTTCTTGAAGGCTCTGGGTCTAACCCGCGAGCAGATTCTTGACGAGTTCAAAGACATCGAAAGCTCGGTTAAGGCCGCGCAGCCGAAGTGGAACTTCGACGCCAACCTGATCGAAAACACCCTCGCATACGACGAGTCGAAGGTTTTCGCCAACCCAATCATCAGCAAGGAAGACGCACTTCGCGAGCTATACCGCAAGGTTCGCGGCGAGGCTGCTGGCCCAGACACCGCTGAGGCTTGGCTGCGTTCGACCTACTTCGAGCAGAAGCGCTACAACCTCGCTCGCGTTGGTCGCCACAAGCTAAACCGCAAGCTCGGTGTTTCTGAGGCAGAGGACGCAACCGTCCTAACCGTCAACGACATCGTCGGTACTTTGAAGTACCTATTGATGTACGACCAGAGCATCGCCAACGCTGACGCTCAGAAGTCTGGCCCACGCCTAGAGTTCGCTCTAAACATGGGTGGCAAGAAGGCCAAGGTTGACGTCTCAGCTGACGACATCGACGACTTCTCAAACCGCCGCATCCGTTCGGTCGGCGAGCTAATCCAGAACCAGGTTCGCATCGGTCTAAGCCGTATGGAGCGTGTAGTTCGTGAGCGTATGTCGACTCAGGACATCGAGGCAATTACTCCTCAGACCCTGATCAACCTCCGCCCGGTTGTTTCGGCAATCAAGGAGTTCTTCGGCGCTAGCCAGCTCTCACAGTTCATGGACCAGAACAACCCACTAGCCGGTCTCGCGCACATGCGTCGTCTCTCGGCTCTTGGTCCTGGTGGTATCGCTCGTGAGCGTGCACAGATGGAAGTGCGTGACGTTCACCCGTCACACTACGGCCGTATGTGCCCAGTTGAGACGCCTGAAGGCCCGAACATCGGTCTTATCGGTTCGCTAACCTCATACGCACGCATCAACACCTTCGGTTTCATCGAAACCCCTTACAACAAGGTCAACAACCGCAAGGCGACCGGCAAGATCGAGTACCTCGACGCAGCCGGCGAACTTGGCAAGGTTGTTGCAGCCTCAGATGTAGACCTAAACGCAGACCGCGTAATCGCACGTTTCCGCGGCGAAGTTGTCGAAGTTGAGTCGGCTCTTGTTGACTACATCGACGTTTCACCTCGCCAGTTGGCTTCGGTTTCAACCTCGTTGATTCCGTTCCTTGAGCACGACGACTCGTCTCGTGCACTGATGGGTGCCAACATGCAGCGTCAGGCTGTGCCACTAGTTCGCAGCGATGCACCTCTAGTTGGTACCGGCATGGAGCGCATCGCAGCGTTCGACTCGGGCGCGATCGTAATCAACTCCGGAGCCGGTGTTGTTGAGTCGGTTTCGGCCGACGAGATCGTCGTTCTAGAAGACGGCGGAGCGCACACCACCTACAACCTGCGCAAGTTCGAGCGTTCGAACCAGGGCACCGCGATCAACCAGCGCGCAATCGTGCAGCAGGGTGACCGCGTTGAGGCTGGCGTAGTGCTAGCCGACGGCCCTTCGACCGACAACGGTGAGCTTGCTCTAGGTAAGAACCTGCTCGTGGCATTCATGCCGTGGGAAGGCCACAATTTCGAAGACGCCATCATCATCTCTCAGGACCTCGTCAAAGACGACACCCTGTCATCGATTCACATCGAAGAGTACGAAGTTGACGCTCGAACCATCAAGCTAGGTGACGAAGAAATCACCCGCGACCTACCAAACATCGGTCTAGAGAGCCTGTCTCACCTAGACGAGCGCGGAATCATCCGTGTTGGTGCAGAGGTTCGCTCGGGCGACATCTTGGTCGGTAAGGTCACTCCTAAGGGTGAGACCGAGCTAACCCCAGAAGAGCGTTTGCTCCGTGCAATCTTTGCCGACAAGGGTCGCGAGGTTCGCGAGTCGAGCCTCAAGGTTCCTCACGGCGAGGGCGGCACCGTCATCGGCGTCAAGGTTTTCGCAACCGAGTCTGCTGAGCTAATCGGTGAAGACACCGTTGTTGTTGCTCAAGAAGACCTAGGTGCGGGAGTTCTTACTCGCGTCGTCGTACAGATCGCTCAGAAGCGCAAGATCACCGAGGGTGACAAGCTTGCTGGTCGTCACGGAAACAAGGGTGTTATCTCTAAGATCCTTCCGGTCGAAGACATGCCGTTCCTTGAAGATGGAACCCCGGTTCACATCGTTCTAAACCCACTTGGTATCCCGGGTCGAATGAACTTCGGTCAGGTCCTAGAAACCCACCTCGGCTGGATCGCAGCTCAGGGTTGGGACATCGCGGGTCTGTCGAAGCAGTTCCAGGCTCACATCACCAAGCTGACTCCTTCGATGCACGATGGAACCCCAGGTACCAAGGTCGCAACCCCAGTGTTCGACGGTGCCTCAAAGGACGAAATCGTTTCGCTACTCGAAGCAACCTTGCCTAACGCATGGGAGAAAGAGAACAAGAAGAAGCTGGTTGACTCAACCGGTAAGGCAACCTTGTTCGACGGCCGCTCAGGTGAGCCGTTCCCATCGCCAATCGCGGTTGGTTACATGTACGTGCTCAAGCTGCACCACCTAGTTGACG
Source organism: Rhodoluna sp. (assembly GCA_044372535.1). Taxonomy (GTDB): domain Bacteria; phylum Actinomycetota; class Actinomycetes; order Actinomycetales; family Microbacteriaceae; genus Rhodoluna. Next base: position 9,183 of record JBILRS010000030.1, on the reverse strand, counting down.
ACAAGATCCACGCTCGTTCGACAGGTCCTTACAGCATGATCACTCAGCAGCCACTCGGTGGTAAGGCTCAGTTCGGTGGACAGCGCTTCGGTGAGATGGAAGTTTGGGCCCTACAGGCCTACGGCGCCGCTCACACGCTCCAGGAGCTCCTAACCATCAAGTCCGACGATATCTCGGGTCGTATCAAGACCTACGAGGCAATCGTCACCGGCCAGAACATCCAGGCACCTGGAATCCCTGAGTCGTTCCGCGTTCTTGCAAAAGAAATGCAGTCACTTGCCCTAAACATCGAGGTTCTCGATGCAGCAGGCAACGTTGTCGCCCTAAAGGACGAAGACGACGACTTCCAGATCGACCGTGCCGCCGAAGAGATGGGCATCAACCTTTCTCGCGACGAGTCACTGGCGATGGACGACACTTTCCGCAGCGACAGCTACTAAGAGATTTCAAAGGAATAGAGGAAACCAATCATGCAGGTTGAAGCTTTCGAAGCAATCCGCGTAGGTCTAGCCACGTCAGAAGACATCAAGTCTTGGTCGTCAGGCGAGGTCAAGAAGCCGGAAACCATCAACTACCGCACCCTCAAGCCTGAGAAGGACGGTCTGTTCTGTGAGCGCATCTTCGGTCCTACCAAGGACTGGGAGTGCTCATGTGGCAAGTACAAGCGTGCTCGCTACAAGGACGTCGTCTGTGAGCGCTGTGGCGTTCAGGTCACCAAGTCGTCGGTTCGCCGTGAGCGCATGGGTCACATCACCCTTGCTGCCCCGGTCACCCACATTTGGTACTACAAGGGTGTTCCTAGCCGCCTCGGCTACCTACTAGACCTTGCTCCTAAGGACCTAGACAAGATCATCTACTTTGCCGCTTACCGCGTCATGGGTGTCAACCAGGAGGAGAAGGACTACAACGCCGACTTCGACCGCGAAGACTACGTAGCTCGCATGAGCGAAATGATCGAGGCTCGCGAAGCAGAGATGTACGAAGTTGCTGCCGACGAGATCGCTGCACTTGAGGCCGAAGGTCTAAAGATGCAGGCTGCGCCAAAGTTCTGGGAGCTCCCAGAGTGGGTTCCGCAGGATGTCGCCAAGAGCGTTGACCAGCTTGTCGCTGCCGAAATGCGCGACCCTGAGGGTTTCTGGAACCAGAAGCCACTTGAGCCAGCATCGAAGGTTGTCAAAGACCTTCAGGCTGCCTTCAAGAAGAAGACCGACAAGATCGTTCGTGAGTACGGCCGTCGCGAGCGTCGTGAGTCGCTTCAGCGCGAGCAGTTCGCATGGCGCTTGTACCTCACCGCCAAAGAGGGCACCCTGGTTCAGTACGACGACATCTTCGATGCCTTCCACTACAACTACGGTGACTACTTCAACGTTGCAATCGGTGCAGAAGCGATTCAGCAGATGCTCGTTGCTTTCGAGAGCGAAAAGATCGCTGCCGAACTTCGTGAGCGCATCTCAACCTCGAAGGGCACCAAGCAGACCTACGCAATCAAGCGTCTGAAGGTTGTCAACTCGTTCATCCAGTCAGAAACCGCTCCTGCGGCCATGGTTCTAGACGTTCTGCCGGTTCTTCCGCCAGAAATTCGCCCAATGGTTCAGCTAGACGGTGGACGCTTTGCGACCTCTGACCTAAACGACCTTTACCGTCGTGTGATCAACCGCAACAACCGTCTCCAGAAGTTCCTAGAGCTCGAGACCGTTCCTCGCACAATCATCAACAACGAGAAGCGCATGCTTCAAGAAGCTGTTGACGCACTGTTCGACAACGGCCGTCGCGGTCGCCCAGTTACCGGTACCGGTAACCGTGCACTGAAGTCGCTCTCTGACCTTCTAAAGGGTAAGCAGGGTCGCTTCCGCCAGAACCTTCTGGGTAAGCGCGTTGACTACTCGGGTCGTTCGGTTATCGTCGTCGGTCCGCAGCTAAAGCTCCACCAGTGTGGTCTGCCGAAGCTGATGGCTCTCGAACTCTTCAAGCCTTTCGTCATGAAGCGCCTAGAAGACCTTGGCTACGCCCAGAACATCAAGGGTGCCAAGCGTATGGTCGAGCGCAGCCGTCCACAGGTTTGGGAAGTTCTCGAAGAAGTCATTCGCGAGCGTCCGGTGCTACTAAACCGTGCACCAACTCTTCACCGTCTAGGCATCCAGGCTTTCGAGCCGGTACTTGTCGAAGGCAAGGCAATCCAGCTGCACCCACTCGTATGTACCGCGTTCAACGCTGACTTCGACGGTGACCAGATGGCAGTCCACGTACCTCTATCACTAGAGGCACAGGCCGAGGCCCGCGTTCTGATGCTCGCATCGAACAACATCCTCAAGCCTTCGGACGGCCGCCCAGTTGCAGTGCCAACCCAGGACATGATCATTGGTCTGTACCACATGACCACCAAGATCGAACTCGACGACGACGCTGCATCGAAGGCTCCTGCTTTCGGTTCGCTAGCCGAGGCAGAGCTAGCCTTCGACGTGAAGGCAATTGCACTGCAGACGCCTATCCGTCTTCGCTACCGCGGCGAACTTCGCAGGACCTCACTTGGTCGCGCGCTGTTCAACGCAGCCCTACCAGAAGGCTTCCGTTACGTTGAGGAGCAGGTTGGCAAGAAGCAGATCGGTCAGATCGTGACCGAGCTGGTTGAGTCGCAAGACCGCACCGAAGTTGCACAGACCCTAGACCGCATCAAGGATGCCGGCTTCTACTGGGCAACTCGTTCGGGTGTTTCGATGTCGATCTCTGACGCCAACTTCGACTCTTCGGGTAACTTCGACAAGCTCCGTGCAACCATGGTTCACGCAGCCGAGAAGCTACACACCGAAGCTCAGGAAAAGTTCGAGCAGGGTCTATCGTCTGACCTTCAGCGCCGTGACGCACTTGGTGCGCTCTGGCTGAAGACCACCAACGAGATCGAAGCAGAGCTGAAGAAGGCCATTCCTACCGGCAACGCGATTAAGACCATGGTCGAATCGGGTGCTCGTGGTAACTGGCTACAGATTCGTTCGATCATCGGTATGCGTGGCCCAGTAGCCACCTCGTCTGGTGACTTCGCTCCGATGCCTGTAAAGGGTAACTACCTGCTTGGCCTAACCGCCAGCGAGTACTTCATCAACGCAACCGGTGCCCGTAAGGGTAACGCTGACACCGCGATGAAGACCGCAGCCGCAGGTTACCTAACCCGTCGTCTAGTTGACGTTGCACAGGACGTAATCGTCCGCATCGAAGACTGTGGCACCTCACGTGGCCTAGAGAAGCCACTGAAGGATGTCGACGGCAACTGGACCAAGGACCAGGCCGAGCTAACCGTGCTTCACCGCACGCTGCTTCAGGATGTAACCGCCGGCGGCAAGACCCTAGCGAAGGCCGGCACTCCGGTTGACGCAAAGACTCTTGCTTCGTTCTTCGAGAACGACGTCGAGTGGGTCCACGTTCGCAGCGCACTGACCTGTGAGGCAGAGCACGGCGTTTGCGCCCAGTGCTACGGTGTCTCGCTAGCCAGCGGTCGTCGCGTCGAGCTCGGTGAGGCTGTCGGTATCATCGCCGCTCAGTCGATCGGTGAGCCAGGAACCCAGCTAACAATGCGTACCTTCCACACTGGTGGTGCCGCACAGGAAGCCAAGAAGCAGACAATCCTGAAGTCGATCGGTGGTAAGAAGGTTCGTGTTGAGCGTCTTATCTCGTACGACATCACCCAGGGTCTAAACGGTGTTACCGACCTCCTAGAAGCTCGTGTCGGATGGCGCCAGGCTTCGAAGGTTGCTCAGATGGCCTTCTGGCCTGGTCGCATCGAGGTCGTTGACCGTCAGCACGTGCTACCAAAGCGCGATGGTGTCGTTCGCGATGTCGTCTTCAAGACCGGCAGCGAAAGCATCCTCAAGCAGGTTGTTGTTGCTCACGATGACAAGGACGGCTCGAAGGTTCCAGCAACCGACGTCGCCGGAAAGGCTGTCGTAGCAAGCTTCGGCGGTAAGGTCGTCGAGGTCACCTCTGAGAAGATCCGTGTTGAGTCTGCGTTTGACGTTGACGAACTACAGAAGGTTCCAAGCCAGCACCAGCGCCCTGCCAAGCAGGTCAAGGCTGTGTTTGACTACGCCCTCGAGAAGTTCGTGCCAAACGGCAAGCCAGTCAAGCAGAAGGTTCTAGTCAAGGTCGGCGACGAGGTTGAGTTCAACCAGTTGCTAGCCGATGGTCTATTCACCTACGAGATCAAGGAAGCAAAGCAGAAGAAGGTTGAGAAGCAGCTCGAGGTCGGTGCAGTAGTAACCGCACAGACTCCGCTAGCAACCTTCGACGTGCCACGCGAGTTCGAGGTCTATGTTCGCCCACTAAGCGAAGACGAAGAAGTAGCCGCCGAGAAGTTGGCGACCCAGTACTCGTTCAGCCGCACCACCTCGAAGACCTTCAAGAAGCTTTCGCCGACCGCTCCGGTTGCCGTTGTTTCGAACAAGGACGACCTGTTGGTTGAAGATGGCGAATACGTTCAGCCTGGCCAGTACCTGGTCGACGGAACCCCGATCCCGCACGAAGTTCTCGTAGTCTCAGGCGCTCGCGCCGCAGAGGCCGAGATCATCCGCGGTGTTCAGGCAATCTACGGCTCGCAGGGTGTACCGCTACACGACAAGCACCTCGAGATCATCGTTCGTCAGATGCTAGGCAAGGTCACAGTCATCGACTCTGGCGACACCGAGCTTCTGCCTGGTGAGATCCTCGACCGTAACCGCTTCATGAAGATCAACCGCGCTGCGGTTGGCGAGCAGAAGAAGCCGGCTAGCGCACGTCAAGAAGTAATGGGTATGACCCGTGCTTCGCTGGCTGCACAGTCATGGCTATCGGCCGCTTCGTTCCAGGAGACCACCCGAGTTCTAACTCAGGCGGCCCTAGACAAGCGTAAGGACGAGCTCGTCGGTCTGAAGGAAAACGTCATCATTGGTAAGCTCATCCCGGCCGGAACCGGCCTTCGTGAGTACCGCGGAATCTCCGTGGGCCCAACCGAAGAGGCAAAGAACGAGAAGTACCCAAACCGTATCTGGGCTCCACAGGACGCAATCGTTGACGAAGTCAACCTTGAGCCTGCAGATCTCAGCTTCGCTTCAATCGAGGATTACTCCTCGAAAGAGGCTGCGGAGTAAAAAATCCATTTGACCCGCTGGAGTTTCTTCGGGTAATCTTGGAACGTGCGCTAGTCGCGCCGCCCAAGACCGAAGAAACCCGGCAGGGCCAAGATTCTAAGCATTAACAAAAATCCGCGTTCGCGCGCGGAACTAACAAGGAGTAGCAGTGCCAACAATTCAGCAGTTGGTCCGTAAGGGTCGCACGCCAAAGGTCACCAAGACCAAGACGCCTGCGCTTAAGGCCAGCCCTCAGCGCAGAGGCGTATGCACCCGTGTGTACACCACCACCCCAAAGAAGCCGAACTCGGCTCTTCGCAAGGTGGCTCGTATCAAGCTTTCTAACGGTCTAGAAGTCACCGCCTACATCCCGGGTGAAGGTCACAACCTTCAGGAGCACTCAATGGTGCTCGTCCGTGGTGGCCGCGTGAAGGACCTTCCAGGTGTCCGTTACAAGATCGTCCGTGGTGCACTAGACACCCAGGCAGTAAAGAACCGCCAGCAGGCTCGTAGCCACTATGGCGCTAAGAAGGGTAAGTAATGCCTCGTAAAGGCCCAATCACTAAGAAGCCAGTCGTAACCGACCCGGTATACGGCTCAACCGTCGTAACCCAGCTCGTAAACAAGATTCTTCTCGACGGCAAGAAGTCGATCGCAGAGTCAATCGTTTACGGTGCACTCGAAGGCGCAAAGGCTAAGACCTCTGGCGACCCTGTAGTTCTGCTGAAGAAGGCACTAGACAACGTACGCCCAACCGTTGAGGTTCGTTCGCGTCGTGTCGGTGGCTCGACCTACCAGGTTCCAATCGAAGTCAAGGCTCACCGTGCAAACACCCTAGCCATGCGCTGGTTGGTTTCGTACGCAAAGGCTCGCCGCGAAAAGACCATGACCGAGCGTCTAATGAACGAGATCCTCGACGCGTCGAACGGTCTCGGAGCAGCTGTGAAGCGTCGCGAAGACACTCACAAGATGGCCGAGTCGAACAAAGCATTCGCCCACTACCGCTGGTAGTAGGCAGAACATCCGCCTACTGACACAAGTTGGTAGGCGGCTGTTCTATTTAGACCCCAAAACCCAAAACCCAATCCACTTTCGGAGGACACCGTGGCACAAGACGTGCTTACCGACCTGAACAAGGTTCGCAACATCGGCATCATGGCTCACATTGACGCCGGTAAGACCACCACCACTGAGCGCATCCTGTTCTACACAGGTATCACGCACAAGATCGGTGAAGTTCACGATGGCGCAGCCACCATGGACTGGATGGAGCAGGAGCAGGAGCGCGGTATCACCATTACCTCGGCTGCTACCACTTGCTTCTGGGACAAAAACCAGATCAACATCATCGACACCCCGGGACACGTCGACTTCACCGTAGAGGTTGAGCGTTCGCTTCGTGTTCTCGACGGCGCTGTCGCAGTTTTCGACGGTAAAGAAGGTGTGGAGCCACAGTCTGAGACCGTTTGGCGCCAGGCCGACAAGTACGACGTCCCGCGCATTTGCTTCGTCAACAAGATGGACAAACTGGGTGCTGACTTCTACTTCACCGTAGACACCATCATCAACCGCCTAGGCGCTAAGCCACTCGTAATCCAGCTACCTATCGGTGCCGAGAGCACCTTCGAAGGCGTTGTCGACCTAGTCGAGATGAACGCTAAGACCTGGCGCGGAGACGTCGAGATGGGCGCAAAGTACGACATCGAGCCGATCCCTGCAGACCTTGTAGACAAGGCCAACGAGTACCGCACCAAGCTTCTCGAGGCAGTTGCCGAGACCAGCGAAGAGCTAATGGAGAAGTACTTCGCAGGCGAAGAGCTAACCGTTGCAGAAATCAAGGCCGGTATCCGTCACATCACCATCAACTCGCTCATGTACCCGATCCTCTGTGGCTCGGCGTTCAAGAACAAGGGTGTTCAGCCAATGCTTGACGCCGTAGTTGACTACCTACCTAGCCCGCTAGACGTAGCAGCTGTTGAGGGTGGAGACCCACGCGACGAAGAGAAGCGCCTCCAGCGCGAGCCTAAGTCTGACGCTCCATTCGCAGCACTCGCATTCAAGGTCATGACCCACCCGTTCTTCGGTCGCCTAACCTACATCCGTGTTTACTCGGGTGCAGTTGACTCTGGCGCACAGGTCATCAACTCGACCAAGGGCAAGAAGGAGCGCATCGGAAAGCTTTTCCAGATGCACGCCAACAAAGAGAACCCAGTCGACTCGGTAACCGCCGGACACATCTACGCTGCCATCGGTCTAAAGGACACCACCACTGGTGACACCCTTTGCGACCCAGACAACCAGATCGTCCTAGAGTCGATGACCTTCCCTGAGCCAGTTATCTCGGTTGCTATTGAGCCGAAGACCAAGGGCGACCAGGAGAAGCTAGGTCTTGCTATCCAGAAGCTAGCCGAAGAAGACCCAACCTTCCGCGTTGAGCACGACCACGAGACCGGCCAGACCGTCATCTCGGGCATGGGCGAGCTTCACCTCGACATCCTCGTTGACCGCATGCGTCGCGAGTTCAAGGTTGAGGCCAACGTTGGTAAGCCACAGGTCGCCTACCGCGAGACTCTGAAGCGTGAAGTCGCCAAGTACGACTACACCCACAAGAAGCAGACCGGTGGTTCGGGTCAGTTCGCAAAGATCCAGATCAAGCTTGAGCCAATGGAAGTCGATGGCGACAAGACTTACGAGTTCGTGAACGCCGTAACCGGTGGTCGCGTTCCTCGCGAATACATCCCGTCAGTTGATGCCGGTATCCAGGACGCAATGCAGGTAGGTACCCTAGCGGGTTACCCAGTTGTGGGCGTAAAGGCTACCCTTCTAGACGGCGCCTACCACGACGTTGACTCGTCTGAAATGGCGTTCAAGATTGCAGGTTCGATTGCTTACAAAGAAGCATCTCGCCTAGCGCAACCAACTCTGCTCGAGCCGTTGATGGCCGTTGAAGTACGTACCCCAGAGGAATACATGGGCGACGTAATCGGTGACCTCAACTCTCGACGCGGTCAGATTCAGTCGATGGACGACGCCTCAGGCGTCAAGGTCATTCGTGCCCTCGTGCCACTGTCTGAAATGTTCGGTTATGTCGGTGACCTACGCTCGAAGACTTCGGGTCGTGCGGTTTACTCGATGACCTTCGAGACCTATTCTGAGGTCCCTAAGGCTGTCGCCGACGAGATCGTTCAGAAGAACAAGGGCGAGTAGCCAAAAAGCTACTCAATCAAGTAACATAGAAAATCTGTAAACCCCCAAATCAAAAGGGCATAATCTTGCCCGGAGATTTACTACGGATCCTGAGGAGGACCCTAAATGGCTAAGGCGAAATTCGAGCGCACCAAGCCGCACGTCAACATCGGAACCATCGGTCACGTTGACCACGGTAAGACGACTCTGACTGCGGCCATCACCAAGGTACTTCACGACAAGTACCCGACCCTGAACACGGCTTCCGCGTTCGACCAGATTGACAACTCCCCAGAGGAGAAGCAGCGCGGTATTACCATCAACATCTCACACGTTGAGTACCAGACCGAGAAGCGCCACTACGCACACGTAGACGCTCCAGGCCACGCTGACTACATCAAGAACATGATCACCGGTGCAGCTCAGATGGATGGTGCCATCCTCGTAGTAGCAGCAACCGACGGCCCAATGCCTCAGACCAAGGAGCACGTGCTTCTTGCTCGTCAGGTTGGTGTTCCTTACATCGTTGTTGCTCTAAACAAGAGCGACATGGTTGACGACGCCGAAATCCTAGACCTCGTTGAGATGGAAGTTCGTGAACTTCTAACCAAGTACGAGTTCCCTGGCGACGACGCTCCAGTTGTAAAGGTCTCAGCTCTAAAGGCTCTAGAAGGCGACGCCACTTGGGGTCAGACCGTTCTAGACCTAATGGACGCCTGCGACGAGAACATCCCAGAGCCTGTTCGCGACCTAGACAAGCCATTCCTAATGCCTGTTGAAGACGTCTTCACCATCACTGGTCGTGGAACCGTTATCACCGGCAAGATCGAGCGTGGCCAGGTCAAGGTTAACGACGAAGTTGAAATCGTTGGTATCCGCGACAAGCAGAAGACCACCGTTACCG
>JBILRS010000041.1:0-12285 GCA_044372535.1 Rhodoluna sp. | reverse complement strand
AAGCAGGGTGTGGTGGTCAAGCTCGGGAATCTCGCCCTTGACACCCAAGAACAGCAGCATGGCCGAAGGGCCAGGAACTCGTTTGTCCCACCACTTCTGCGGAAGGGTTTGCTCGCCAGGGTTCAGTAGCTCGGTCTCGACGTGGTGCAGGTCGGCGTTGCCAACAACAACGTCTGCCTCAAAGAATATGTCGCCAACCATTACACCGGTGACAGCGCCATCCTTGGTGACAATCTTGGTGACGCGTGAGTTGGTGTGCACCTTGACACCAGCTGCCACGGCCACGCGCTGCACGGCTTCGATGATCGAGTAGAAACCGCCCATTGGGTAGAAGACTCCGACGTTCATGTCGACGTGGGTCATGAGGTGGTACATGCTCGGGGTGTCGTAAGGGCTCGCGCCTAGGAACACGGCAGGGAAGTTGAGGATCTTGCGCAGGCGAGCGTCTTTGACGTGCTTGCCTGCAAAGGTGTCGAGGGGAGTTAGCAGGTGCTTGATGAAGCGCCCAGCTCTCTTCATGACCTCGGGGTGGGTGAATGACTTGGTGTTCTGAAAGTTCGTGTACAAGAAGTGAGCGATGCTCAGGTCATAGGCCTCTTCGGCAGAGTCAACGTAGTCCTGCAGGCGCTGGCCGGCGCCTGGCTCAATTGATTCGAAGAGCGCTTTGTTCGATGCCAGGTCGGCCTTGATCAGAAGGTGATCTGCCTTACCCTCGTTGATCGTCGAGTACATCGGGTCGAGGCGCTTCAGGTCGAGTTCAGCGTCTGCGGTGGTTCCCATCAGCTTGAAGAACTGGTTGAAGGCGTCTGGCATCAGGTACCAAGACGGGCCCATGTCGAACTTGAAGCCGTCTTTCTCCCAGGTGTAGGCACGGCCACCGACGCGCTCACGAGCTTCGAGGAGGGTGACGTCCATGCCGGCTTTTGCGAGGATTCCGGCGCTTGCCAGACCAGCGATACCGCCGCCGATAACTACAGCTTTTTTGGTCATTTTGGTAATCCACCTAACAGGACTCGGATGATGATCATTAACTTCGTGAAACTAGGAACAGTGATGCGGGTGGTTTTTAGTCCACTCGCGGGGGTTTTTGCGATTCGGTCGTTTAGTTCTTCGAACAGGAGGTGGGCGGCGGCTACTGCGCGTTGCGATGACTTGGGCAGCATCCGTAGCGAAATGGCGGACTTAGCCAGGTCGGCGTTGATATCAGCAACTAATTCGTCGCGCTTTGCGTCGGTCAGCTCGGCGACCACCAGCCCCGGAAAGTAGGAGCGACCGAGTGCGTCTGAATCGGCGGCAAGGTCGCGCAAGAAGTTGACTTTCTGGAACGCGGCACCGAGAGCGCGGCCACCCGAGACCAGTTTTTGGCGGTCGGCGTTCGAGAACTCGTGGCCAAGCACAAACGCCTGCAGGCACATCAGACCAACCACTTCGGCCGAACCGTAAACATACTTTTCGAACGACGCGCGGTCATGGACGTTCTTCCAGAGATCCATTCGCATCGACTCAAAGAATGGAGCGATGATCTTTCGATCGAAACCCACAGTGTTCGCGGTGTGAGCGAAGGCGTGGACGACCAGGTTTGAAGAGAACCGATCCCTAAGCGCCCGATAAACCTCTTTTTCGAGGTCGTCGAGGGCGTGCACCGGGTTGACTTTGCCGCCCGAAAGTTTCGCTTCGTCAGCCGAGCCGTCAACGATCTCGTCGGCAACCCGAACCAACGCGTAAATGTTTTCGACGTGCTGGCGAATCTCGGGTGCGAGAAGCTTCGCGGCCAAGCCAAAAGATGTTGAGTATGAGCGAATAATTACGCTTGAAGAACGCTCGGCGACCTGCGTGTACAGAGCGAGACCGGTCGGTCGCTTAGTTGCGTCAGGCGTTTTCACTGTTTAAGGCTACAACCCTTCGCACCTGTAAAGACCAACGCGGCAACACTAAACTTGACCTATGTCTGCAGATATCAAACCAAGAAGCCGCGACGTAACCGACGGCATCGAAAAGACCGCTTCTCGCGGCATGCTTCGCGCTGTCGGAATGGGCGATGAAGACTGGGTAAAGCCACAAATCGGTGTTGCTTCGTCTTGGAATGAAGTCACCCCCTGCAATCTCTCACTCGACCGCCTCGCCGATGCTGCCAAGCAGGGTGTCTTCGCAGCCGGTGGCTACCCGCTCGAGTTCGGCACCATTTCTGTTTCTGACGGCATCGCAATGGGTCACGAAGGAATGCACTTCTCTTTGGTGTCGCGCGAGGTTATCGCCGACTCGGTAGAAACCGTGATGCAGGCAGAGCGTCTCGACGGCAGCGTGTTGCTCGCCGGTTGCGACAAGTCTCTACCAGGCATGCTGATGGCTGCCGCTCGCCTCGACCTCTCCTCGGTGTTCCTATACGCGGGAACCATTGCTCCAGGTTGGGTTCGCCTAGAGGACGGCACCGAAAAGCAGGTCACCATCATCGACGCCTTCGAGGCGGTTGGTGCCTGCAAGGCAGGCAAGATGAGCCAAGAAGACCTCACCCGCATTGAAAAGGCGATCTGCCCGGGCGAAGGCGCCTGCGGTGGCATGTACACCGCAAACACCATGGCTTCGGCCGCTGAAGCTCTCGGCATGAGCCTTCCCGGTTCAGCCTCACCTCCGTCGGCCGACCGTCGCCGCGACAACTGGGCTCACCGCTCGGGCGAGGCCGTCGTTAACTTGCTGAAACTCGGCATCACCGCTCGCGACATCTTGACCAAAAAAGCATTCGAGAACGCCATTGCCGTGACCATGGCTTTCGGTGGCTCGACCAACGCCGTTCTTCACCTGCTAGCAATCGCTCGCGAAGCCGAGGTTGAGCTCACTCTGGACGACTTCAACAAAATCGCTGACAAAGTACCGCACCTAGGCGACCTGAAGCCGTTTGGGCAGTTCGTGATGACCGACGTCGACCGTGTTGGGGGTGTCCCAGTCGTGATGAAGGCTCTGCTCGATGCCGGCCTAATTCACGGGGATGCACTGACCGTTACCGGCAAGACCGTTGCCGAAAACCTTGCGTCGATCAACCCGCCAGACCCTGACGGCAAGATCATTCGCGCTCTAAGCAACCCGATTCACAAGACCGGTGGTATCTCGATTCTCAAGGGCTCGCTTGCCCCCGAGGGCGCCGTCGTAAAGACCGCGGGCTTCGACCTCGAGACATTCACTGGCCCGGCAAGGGTTTTCGAGCGCGAGCGCGCTGCCATGGACGCACTAACCGAGGGCAAGATTTCGGCCGGCGACGTAGTGGTCATTCGCTACGAAGGCCCGAAGGGTGGCCCCGGCATGCGCGAGATGCTCGCCATCACCGCAGCAATTAAGGGTGCGGGCTTGGGCAAGGATGTTCTACTATTGACTGACGGACGATTCTCAGGCGGCACAACCGGACTGTGTATCGGCCACATTGCACCAGAGGCCACCGACGGTGGACCAATTGCTCTGTTGCGCGATGGAGACCTTATTCGGGTCGATATCGCAGCTCGTTCGCTCGAACTACTCGTTGAGCCTGAAGAGTTGGCTGCTCGTAAAGAGACATGGCAGCCGCTGCCCCCTCGCTACACCCGCGGTGTCCTAGCTAAGTACGCAAAGCTTGTGCACTCGGCAGCCGAGGGCGCTTACACCGGCTAATTTTCAACAAACGAGAGAAACCAAATGACTAAAGAGGTTCTTACCGGAGCCGAAGCGATTGTTAGATCGCTCGAGCTTCTGGGCGTAACCGACATTTTCGGTCTGCCTGGCGGCGCAATCTTGCCGACCTACGACCCACTGATGGATTCGAAGAAGCTTCGCCACATCCTGGTTCGCCACGAGCAGGGTGCCGGTCACGCAGCCGAGGGCTACGCGAGCGCTTCGGGCAAGGTCGGTGTGTGCATCGCAACCTCCGGCCCTGGAGCCACCAACCTGGTAACCGCAATCGCCGACGCATACATGGACTCTGTGCCGCTACTTGCAATCACCGGACAGGTCGGTTCTCACCTCATCGGCACCGACGCGTTCCAGGAAGCCGACATCGTCGGTATCACCATGCCAATCACCAAGCACTCGTTCTTGGTCACCAGGCCTGAAGACGTGCCGCAGGCAATTGCCTCCGCATACCTAATCGCAAGCACCGGACGTCCGGGCCCGGTTCTCGTTGACGTCACCAAAGACGCCCAGCAGAACAAGGCCGAATTCGTCTGGCCACCAAAGCTTGACCTACCTGGCTACAAGCCGGTCACCAAGCCGCACGGCAAGCAGATTCAGGCGGCAGCCGCTCTTATCAAGGCCTCCAAGCGTCCGATTTTCTATGTCGGCGGTGGAGTGATTCGCTCGGGCGCGTCGAAAGAACTGCTCAAGCTAGTTGAGTTGGTTGGCGCTCCGGTGACCACCACCCTGATGGCTCGCGGTGCCTTCCCAGACTCACACCCGCAGCACCTCGGCATGCCAGGCATGCACGGAACCGTACCTGCGGTAATGGGACTTCAGCGTTCCGACCTCCTGATCACTCTCGGTGCCCGATTCGATGACCGCGTGACCGGCGTCGCTTCGTCGTTTGCTCCAGATGCGAAGGTAATTCACGTTGACATCGATCCTGCCGAGATCGGCAAGATCCGTTTCGCCGATGTCCCTATTGTTGGCGACGCTAAAGAGGTAATCACCGAACTGATTGCCGAGCTCACCACCACGCTGAAGGGCAAGCAGCCCGACATGGCCGAGTGGTGGACCTTCATGAACGACCTACTCGAGCGTTACCCGCTCGGTTACACCCCTCACGATGACGGCAAGCTTGACCCTCAGTACGTCATCAAGCGCATCGGTGAAATCAGCGGCCCTGAAGCAATTTACGCAGCCGGCGTTGGTCAGCACCAGATGTGGTCAGCCCAGTTCATCAACTACGAACGACCAAACTCCTGGCTCAACTCGGGCGGTGCCGGAACCATGGGTTACTCGGTCCCGGCTGCAATGGGAGCGAAAGTCGCACAGCCAGAACGCCTGGTTTGGGCAATCGACGGAGACGGCTGCTTCCAGATGACCAACCAAGAACTCGCGACCTGCACGATCAACAACATTCCGATCAAGGTCGCGATCATCAACAACTCGAGCCTCGGAATGGTTCGCCAGTGGCAGACCCTCTTTTACGAGAGCCGATACTCGCACACCGACCTCAACACCGGAACCGATACCGTCATGGTTCCTGACTTCGTGAAGCTGGCAGAGGCCTACGGCTGCCTCGGTATCCGAGTCGAAAAAGAAGAGGACATCGACGCCGCGATCAAGCTGGCAATCGAAACCAACGACCGCCCGGTTGTAATCGACTTCATCGTCGGAAGAGACGCAATGGTTTGGCCGATGGTGCCCGCCGGTGTCTCGAACGACCAGGTTCAGTACGCAAAAGATGCGGCTCCAGTTTGGGATGGTGAAGAGTAATGTCGAAACACGTTCTTTCGCTTCTAGTAGAAGACAAGCCGGGTCTACTGACTCGTGTTGCCGGCCTATTCGCTCGCCGCGGCTTCAACATTGAGTCTCTCGCAGTGGGCACCAGTGAGATCGAGGGCCTCAGCCGTATCACCGTCGTGGTCAGCGTCGAGGGTCTCGCTCTCGAGCAGGTCACAAAGCAGCTGAACAAGCTGATCAACGTAATCAAGATTGTCGAGCTCGAGCCAGACTCGGTTCAGCGCGACCACATGCTTATCAAGGTAAAGACAGACACCGCCACCCGAAGCCAAGTGCTCGAAGCGGTAGCCTTGTTTAGGGCTCGCGTCATCGACGTCGTGAGCGATGCACTGATCATCGAAATCACTGGCGACACATCAAAGTGCGCCGCTTTCATCAAAATTCTCGAACCCTTCGGCATCAAAGAAATGGTGCAGTCGGGCGTATTGGCAATGGGCAGAGGCTCAAAGTCAATCACCGAGAAGGTAGCCAAGTAACTAAGGAGAAACCAACACATGGCTGAAATCTTTTACGACAAGGACGCAGACCTTTCGCTGATCCAGGGCAAGAAGGTAGCCGTTATCGGTTACGGCTCACAGGGTCACGCGCACTCGCTGAACCTCAAAGACTCCGGCGTTGACGTCGTGGTTGGCCTCAAGGCTGACTCGAAGTCGAAGCCAGTAGCCGAGGAGCAGGGCCTTAAGGTTCTGACCCCAGCCGAGGCAGCCGCTTGGGCCGACGTCATCATGATCCTCACCCCAGACTCAATCCAGCGTCACGTCTACGCAGCTGACATCGAGCCAAACCTTTCAGCTGGCAAGGCTCTTGTCTTCGGTCACGGTTTCTCAATCCGCTACGGCTACATCACCCCACCAAAAGACGTCGACGTGTTCCTTGTCGCTCCAAAGGGCCCAGGCCACCTAGTTCGCCGCGAGTACGTCGCCGGCAAGGGTGTCCCGAACCTAATCGCAGTCGAACAAGACGCAACCGGTCACGCATTCGAGCTAGGCCTTAGCTACTCGAAGGCAATCGGCGGAACCCGCGCCGGCACCATCAAGACCACCTTCACCGAAGAGACCGAAACCGACCTATTCGGTGAGCAGGCTGTTCTCTGCGGTGGCGCAAGCCAGCTGATCATGTACGGCTTCGAGACCCTAACCGAAGCTGGTTACCAGCCTGAGGTTGCCTACTTCGAGGTTCTGCACGAGCTAAAGCTCATCGTCGACCTAATGTACGAGGGTGGCATCGCCAAGCAGCGCTGGTCGGTCTCGACCACCGCAGAGTTCGGTGACTACGTCTCAGGCCCACGCGTCATTGGCCCAGAGGTCAAGGAGCACATGCGCGATGTCCTAACCGACATCCAGGATGGCACCTTCGCCCGTCGCTTCATTGCTGACCAGGACGCCGGAGCACCAGAGTTCGAGGCGTTCCGCGCCAAGGGCGAAGCTCACCCAATCGAGAAGGTCGGCCGCGACTTGCGCAAGCTGTTCTCGTGGTTGCGCAAGTCAGAGAACGAGTCAGACTTCGTTGAAGGCTCGGCTTCTCGCTAAGCACTGTTTTTAAGGAAACCCCGTCACTTTTTGGTGGCGGGGTTCTCTCTTTACTGGTTCGCCAATATATTCAGCTGTATGTCCACTTCATCAATCATCGAGGACGCGTGCCTCAGTGCTTCCAGAACAAATGCCGGCGGTAATGGAGCGACTTCAGGAGAGGGGTACTCGACCTGATTCCGGTGTATGCGCATTTCCCTAAATTCGCGAAAGGATGGGCTTCGGAACGCTGATGATTCGGCAACGCGCACGAAGGCGTAATGGCCGCCGCCTGCAGTTATGCGGACACCAACTGCGAGCAACAATGCTTGGATGCCTTTTCTGGCGGCATCGTAGGTGAGTTGAAAGCTACCGATTGGATCTGCGTCTAGGACTATCGATGCTGACTTTAGATGTGCCTTTGCAACCTCTAGATCTGCCACGGCAGAAATCAAACCTCTTTCGACTTCTTCCCATTGGCCGGGTTCAAGGTTTTCGACTAGTTGATGTTTTAGCGATCTACCCAAGCGGTACTTCTACTAGTGGCCGTGACTTCACGGTCCTAATAAAAGCAGACTCTGCCTTTTCCCATTCGGAGTTACTAACAAACTGAACATTGATCTCTCGATCAAGCAGTCTCTCAGCCTGAGCTGCCGCGCGACTGGCTTCGATGCGGTTCATGTAACCGACCAAGAGGACATCGACGTCCTTGGGCTCTGGGCCCACTAAGTGGCTGAGTCGAGCCGCCCATGAGCCGTAAATGAATGCCTTGTCCAGGCCGTCGATGCCGGCAAGTGCATCTGGAAGAACTGCAGCGGGTCCATATGAGTAGGAGACAATCTTCTTAACCGCGCTGAATAGTTCGTGATTTTCATTGGCTTGGATCACCCTTGTCCTGCCATAGGTCTTTTGAGTGACAAGCCCTGAGTTCAGCAAGCGATCAACCTCGCGCATGGCGGTCGGCACGCTAGTCTCGGCGAATTTTGCGAGCTCAGAGATCCCGAACCCCTGGGTTGAATGCATGAAAAGTTGCGCCAGCATGAGGCCCTGAGCGTCACTTCTGACTAGTGGGAGTAGTTGGGCAGGTGCATATTTCATAAAATGAATAGTAACTTACATTTATAGTAAGTCGTATAACTCGCGAATGCAATTTTGTGTCCTACGATTTAGGCAGGCTCCGGTGCTGCAGCCAAAACCCCAAACTAAGGATGCGTTTTGTCTAAGCCAGTCGTTTTGATCGCAGAAGAACTTTCGCCAGCAACCGTTGAGGCCCTCGGCCCAGACTTCGACGTGGTCAACGTCGATGGCACAGACCGCCCGGCTCTGTTGAAGGCACTGGCTACCGCCGATGCGATTCTGGTTCGTTCGGCGACTCAGGTTGATGCTGAGGCGATTGCCGCGGCTCCGAAGTTGAAGGTTGTCGCGCGCGCGGGTGTTGGGCTCGACAACGTTGACATCAAGGCGGCGACTGCTGCTGGTGTCATGGTCGTCAACGCACCAACCTCGAATGTGATTTCGGCGGCTGAACTTGCCGTTGGTTTGCTCTTTTCGACCGCACGATTCATTCCAGACGCCAACGAATCTCTGAAGGCGGGCCTTTGGAAGCGTTCGCAGTTCACCGGCGTTGAGCTATACGAGAAGACCATCGGAATCATCGGGCTCGGGCGCATCGGTGCTTTGGTTGCTGAGCGTTTGGCTGGTTTTGGTGTCAAGTTGATCGGTTACGACCCATACGTGACAGCTGCTCGTGCAGAGCAGATCGGTGTTGAGCTGGCAACCTTGGACGAAGTCGTTGCGCAGTCAGACTTCATCACCATTCACATTCCGAAGACTCCCGAAACCACGGGCATGATTTCGACGGCTCAGTTTGCCAAGGCCAAGCCGAACCTTCGCATCGTCAACGCCTCGCGCGGCGGCATCATCGACGAGGCAGCCCTTTATGAGGCTCTAAAGACCAAACGCATCGCTGGTGCTGGTCTCGATGTGTTCGTGCAGGAGCCGCCGAAAGACAGCCCGCTGCTAACCCTCGACAACATCGTTGTTACTCCACACCTAGGGGCTTCGACCGATGAGGCTCAAGAGAAGGCTGGCATCTCGGTTGCCAAGTCGGTTCGTTTGGCGCTTGCTGGCGACCTAGTGCCTGACGCCGTGAACGTTGCCGGCGGCAACATCGACTCTTCGGTGAAGCCGGGAATCTCGCTGATGGAGAACATGGGTCAGGTGCTGTTCGGTATCGCTGGCGGTAACGTCACCGCTATTGAAGTTGAGGTTCGTGGCGAGATTGCTGCTCACGATGTCTCGGTTTTGAAGCTTGCCGGCCTGAAGGGTTTTTACCAGAACCAGGTCACCGATCAGGTCTCCTACGTTAACGCTCCGCTTTTGGCTGAGCAGCGCGGAGTCGATGTCCGTTTGAATGTTGACCCGAAGAGCGATGAATACCGCAACGTGACTTCGATCAAGGCCGTGCTTTCAGACGGCACGATTGCTTCGGTTTCGGGAACCGTGATTGGCCCGAAGTTGCACCAGAAGATTGTTGGCATCAACGGTTACGAGGTTGAGTTGTCGATGGCCGAGAACCTGGTTCTGATGATTTACACCGACCGCCCAGGCATCGTGGCTATTTACGGCAAGGCTTTTGCCGAGGCCAACATCAACATTGCCGCCATGCAGATTGCGCGTCAGCAAAAGGGTGGCAAGGCGCTTTCGGTCATCACGGTTGATTCGCCGGTCGCGCCAGAGGTTTTGGAGCAGGTGCGGGTTGCTATCGAGGCCGACGTCATGAAGGCCATCAACGTAACTCTCGCTTAGTCGACGATAACTTCGCGGCCGGAGTTGATCCAGCCCATGGTTCCGCCAGCAACCGACACTGAGTCGATGCCGTTTTCTTCGAGAATGTCTGCGCCCTGCAGTGACCGGGCACCTGAGCGGCAGATGACGAACACTCGCGTGGCGTCGTCGACTTCACTCACACGCTCCTGAAGCTGCCCCAGCGGAATCAGTTTTGCGCCGGGCACGTGACCCTCGTCCCATTCGCTTTGTTCACGGACGTCCAAGACATAGAAGCCTCGCTTGATTGCGTCTTCTAGTTCGTCGAGTGTTACTTCGGTGGCCATGGTGTCCTCTCGTGCTTTCTTGAAGTTTAATGGCTCTATGGACGCAAAATACTGGGACGCAAAATACGAGACAGACGAATACGTCTACACAAAGCTCGTGAACCGTTTCGTGAAAGAGTATTGCGAACCGCTGACGCCCGGCACTGCCATGGACGTCGCCGGCGGAGAGGGTCGAAACACCGTCTGGTTGGCCCAGCAGGGTTGGCGCGTTGAAAACATTGACTTCTCACAAAAAGCGTTGGATAAGTGCCTCGCCTTCGCCGAGGAAGAGGGCGTCTCAGGCTTTGTTGACACCAACTGCGCCTCTGCGCTCGAGTTCGAGCCAAACGAAACGCCGGTCGATCTCGCGGTGATTGCTTATCTGCAGATTCCCCAGGTTGATTTGGCGAGAGCTGTAAAGCGGGTTGCCAGCCACGTAAAACCGGGTGGTCACCTGATGGGTGTCTGGCACTCGCGCGACAACCTAGAGCACTCGTTCGGCGGTCCCCGCGACCCCGAAGTCTTGCCGAATCCTGAGCTACTAACCGAGTATTTGGCAGGTGAGGGTTTCGAGATTCTCGACTGCCGCAACCGCGATGGGCAGATCCAGACTCGTGAGGGTTTGAAACCCAGCGTCACCGCGGTGCTTTTTGCCCGCAAACTCGGCTAGTTTGGCGAGTAAAGTGGTGTCAAGCACTGTTTGGGAGCACTATTTTGACGCGTGAATACAAGATCGCAGTAATTGGCGGAGACGGCATTGGGCCTGAGGTCACCGCGATTGCCCTCGAGGCCATCAACCGCGTGACAGTTGGGTCGGGAGTGGCCTTCAACACCACAGAATTCGATCTCGGTGCGAAGCGCTACCTCGCGACCGGCGAAACCCTTACCGACGCCGAACTGGCTTCGCTCAAAGAGCACGATGCAATCTTGCTCGGTGCCATCGGCGACCCTCAGGTTCCATCGGGCGTCCTAGAGCGCCAGCTCCTGCTAAAGCTTCGATTCACCTTTGATCACTACGTGAACCTGCGACCAAGCAAGCTTTACGCGGGTGTCGAGAGCCCGCTTCGCAACGCCGGAAACGTTGACTTTGTCGTGGTTCGCGAAGGAACCGAAGGGCCCTACGTTGGCAACGGTGGCGCGATTCGTGTCGGCACCCCGCAAGAGGTGGCCAACGAGGTCAGCGTCAACACCGCGTTCGGTGTCGAGCGCTTGGTTCGTCACGCGTTTGAATTAGCCAGCACCCGTGACCGCAAGAAGCTCACTCTGGTTCACAAGCACAACGTCCTGGTTCATGCCGGTTGGCTTTGGCAGAACACCGTAAACCGCGTTGCCGAAGAGTTTCCGGCCATCAAGGTCGATTACCTGCACGTTGACGCAGCCACGATCTTCATGGTCACCGACCCGGAGCGCTTCGACGTAATCGTCACCGATAACCTGTTCGGCGACATCTTGACCGACCTGGCTGCCGCAATCACCGGCGGCATCGGGCTTGCGGCCTCGGGAAACATCAACCCCGAGGGCGAGTTCCCGAGCATGTTTGAGCCGGTTCACGGTTCGGCCCCAGACATCGCGGGCAAGAACCTCGCCGACCCAACCGCTGCGATTCTCTCTGCCGCCCTGCTACTCGAGCACCTCAAGAACCCGGTTGCCGCCGCTCGCATCGAGCGCGCTGTTGCCGACGACCTCGCCAACCGTGGCGACCAAAAGCGCACAACCGATCAGGTTGCCGAGAGCATTTTCTCGAGACTATAAGAGGACACCATGACGATCAGCTTCGAGCGCCACCTAAACCCGAACCCAACACCAGACGCCGAGCGCGAGGAGATCCTGAAGGCACCCGTCTTCGGAGCCAAGCTCACCGACCACCAGGTTCTCATCGTCTGGGAGAAAGACAAGGGCTGGCACAGCGCACAGGTGATTCCTTACGGCCCGATCATGATGGATCCGAGCGCAGCGGTGTTGCACTACGGCCAGGAGATCTTCGAAGGCATCAAGGCCTATCGTCACAAGGATGGTTCGATCTGGACCTTCCGCCCTATGGACAACGCGGTTCGCATGCAGAAGTCGGCCAAGCGCATGGCACTGCCAGAGCTACCGACAGAGCTGTTTCTCGAGTCACTCAAGCAACTGATTGCCGTCGATGGCGCATGGGTGCCCGAGCCGGTTGACGAGAAGACTCTCTACTTCCGCCCGTTTGAGATTGCCGCCGAAAACTTTCTAGGTGTTCGCGCAGCCCATCGAGC
>JBILRS010000101.1:0-3338 GCA_044372535.1 Rhodoluna sp. | reverse complement strand
GCCCTTACTTCACCGGCGGCGTAAAGCCGGTCAAGATCTGGATCGCCCTCGACTCCGCTCGCGCTGGTCGTCACGGCACCGGCGAAGCGAAGACTGGTGGCAACTACGCCGCGAGCCTCCAAGCTCAAAACGAGGGCTACGAAAACGGTTGCTCACAGGTGATGTTCCTTGACGCCGAGTCGGGCACCTACATCGAAGAGCTCGGTGGAATGAACCTGTTCTTTGTTTACAAAGACGGCTCTGTGGTCACACCGGCCCTCGATGGCACGATCCTTCGCGGCATCACCCGCGCATCTGTCGTTCAACTGATCAAAGACCGCGGCCTCAAGATCGAAGAGCGCAAGATCACCCTCGATGAAGTCCGCCAGGGCATGAACGCTGGCGAAATCGTCGAAGTATTCGCCTGTGGCACGGCAGCCGTTATCACCCCGGTCGGCCAGTTCTTGAGCAAGAACGAAACCCTGGGTAGCGCCGACGCCGAGGCAGGCGCGCTAACCGTCAGCCTGCGTGAAGAGCTCACCGGAATCCAGTACGGCACGGTAGAAGACCGCCACAACTGGATGGTCAAACTCAGCTAATGCGCGTCGTCAAGTTTGCCATCAAGGGCGAGCCTCGCTGGGGCGTCCTAGACGGCCCCGAAATCGCCCTCTTCAAAGGTCACCCAGAATTCTGTGACTACGAAACAACGGGGGAGCGAGTCGCACTCAAGGACGTCCACGTCCTGCCACCGACCCTGCCAACCTCGAAGATTGTCTGCATCGGCAAAAACTACGCCGACCACGCTGCCGAGATGGGCGGCGACCTCCCGACCGAGCCACTCATCTTCTTGAAGCCGAGCACCTCGCTCATTGCCGATGGCGAAACCATCGTGCTACCGAGCATTGCCGAACGGGTCGACCACGAGGGCGAGCTCGCAATCGTCATCGGTTCTATTGCCAAAAACGTTAGACAAGAAGACGTTTACGACGTCATCATGGGCTTCACCATCGCCAATGACGTCACCGCGAGAGATATCCAAGACAAAGACGGCCAGTGGACGCGTTCAAAGGGTTTTGACACTTTCTGCCCTCTGGGCCCCTGGATCGAAACCGAGTTTCGCCCTGACGGCCAAATGCTTGAAACCCGCGTGGACGGCGAGCTCCGCCAACACGCATCGGTTGACCTCTTGATTCACAAGGTCGAGAAGATCGTCGCTCACGTTTCTGAAGCGATGACACTGCTGCCGGGCGACATCATCTTGACCGGAACACCGGCGGGTATCGGTGCAATCGAATCAGGCCAAACTGTCGAGGTTTCAATCGAGGGCATTGGTACGCTCACCAACCACGTTGCCTAGACTTGAACCCATAATGACTTCAGCCATCACAGCTCCATTCACCACCGCCTCTGGCAAAGACGTAGTGGTTCGATTCTGCCCATCGCCGACAGGCACCCCGCACGTTGGTTTGGTGCGCACGGCTCTCTTCAACTGGGCTTACGCTCGCCACACCGGCGGCAAGTTTGTGTTCAGGATCGAAGACACCGACGCCGAGCGCGATAGCGAAGAGTCTTTCGAGATGATCCTCGAGGCTTTGCGCTGGCTGGGTTTGAACTGGGACGAGGGCGTTGGCGTTGGCGGGCCAAATGAGCCGTACCGTCAGAGCGAGCGTGGAGCTATCTATCTCGAGGTAATCGAGAAGCTAAAGGCCTCGGGTCACCTCTACGAGTCGTTCATGAACGCCGAAGAGATCGATGCTCGCAACGAGCTCGAGGGTCGCGCAAAGCAGCTTGGCTACGGCAACTGGGAGCGCGATGAGAACGAACGGGCCAAGTACCGCAAAGAGGGCGTAACTCCGGCTCTGCGTTTGCTGGTGCCAGACTGCGACATCTCGTTCGAGGATCTGGTTCGCGGCGAAATCACTTTCCCGGCTGGTTCGTTCCCTGACTTTGTCGTTGTTCGCCCGAACGGTCAGCCGCTCTACACGCTGGTAAACCCGGTTGACGATGCGTTGATGGGTATCACTCACGTTTTGCGAGGTGAGGACTTGCTTTCATCAACTCCGCGTCAGATCGCGCTATACAACGCGATGGTTGAGGCTGGAATCACAACCTTTATTCCTCGCTTCGGTCACCTGCCTTATGTCATGGGTGAAGGCAACAAGAAGCTTTCGAAGCGCGACCCTGAGTCGAACATCTTCCACCACCGTGACCGCGGGTTCATTCCCGAGGGTTTGCTCAACTACCTAGCGCTACTGGGTTGGGGCATCTCGCATGAGCGTGACATCTTTACTTTGGACGAGCTCGCAGAGCACTTCGACGTGGTGAACGTGAATCCTAACCCTGCGCGCTTTGACCAGAAGAAGGCAGACGCGATCAACGCGGCCCACATTCGACTCTTGGCGGCCGATGACTTCAAGGCGCGACTCTTGCCATACCTGCAGAGTGCCGGTGTTCTAGGTTCGAATGTTTCTTCAGAAGAAGACGCAATTCTTAGCGCTGCGGCACCGCTGATTCAGGAGCGCTTGACTGTTTTGAGTGAGGCTCCTGGCTTGCTCTCGTTCTTGTTCACCGAGAACGTGACAATCGACGACGACGCCAAGGCAGGCTTGCCAGAGAACTCGGCAGAGATCGTCCGTGCCTCAATTGAAGCGTTGGAAGGCGTTGCTTGGAACACCGAAGCGATTCAGGACGCGCTTCACAAGAAGCTGATTGAAGAGTTGGAGCTCAAACCTCGCAACGCGTTTGGCCCGCTGAGAACCGCTATTTCTGGACGCAGGGTATCGCCGCCGCTGTTTGAGTCGATGGAGATTTTGGGCCGTGAGGTGTCGCTCGCCCGGCTTGAGACGTTTGCTCGGCACGCCTGACTTGGCTAGTATTGGAAGTCGGGCCAAGGCCCGAGAAAAGCCTTGGGGTATGGTGTAATTGGCAACACGGAGGTCTCTGGATCCTTTGTTCTTGGTTCGAGTCCAGGTACCCCAGCAAGGTGAGCGGTCGAGAAATCGGCCGCTTTTTTCTTTAAAGTTCTTGTGATTCGCCCGGCTGGATGAAGAAGAATTCTCCGCCGTGGGCTTCTGTTCCCGCCTTGATTCGGGAGTTATACATCTGGTGACCGAGCTCACTCAGGTGAATGTTGTGGGTCGGAAAGCTTCGTTTCGGCTTCACGTCTTCGACGAAGTCCATGATTTCTGAAATCTTTGCCCAGGGCGCGCTCGAGGGGCAGGCAAGCAGCTCGACTTTGCGATCTGGGCGGGTGAACGAGTCACCCGGGTAGTAGAGGTAGTCGTTGATCAATACACCGCAGTTTTGGATCAGTGGAATGCTGCGGTGAATCTCGGCGTGGACGTCGCCAAAAAACTCGA
>JBILRS010000029.1:0-15804 GCA_044372535.1 Rhodoluna sp. | reverse complement strand
TGCCCCTGTTCCTTTCGGGGACTCGGCAGGAGATTCGCGCTCAAGCCGCTACCGCCGCCGTCGAAGCACTGCTAGCGGTTCTCACAGAGAACTCTCAGTAACATCGGGCATAAATCCGATGTCAGGGTTGTAAGTTATCCTGTAACTCCTCCACAAGGAGGGTTGTCAGAAAGGAGCTTTCATGCTTTTAGTTCGTCGCGAAATCGGTGATGTCCTCAGAGAACTCCGTCTGCAAAAGCGCCACACACTTCGCCAGGTTGCAGGCCGCGCAAGCGTTGCCCTCGGCTACCTGAGCGAGATTGAGCGTGGTCAGAAGGAAGCCTCGAGCGAGATCCTGCTATCAATCGCAGAAGCCCTCGATGTTCCGATCTCGCAAATCATGCGCGAGGTCAGCGAACGACTTGCCATTCTTGAGGGAGTCTCGATTCCCGACACAGTGCCGGCAGAGTTCGTCGCTTCATTCGCCCGCTAGTCAATAGCCAACGAAGCCCCGGTCAGTGTTGATCGGGGTTTTCGCTTAGGGTTTTTAGCATGCGCCTAAGTCAGTTCAACCAACTCATGCAAGACGAATTTGGTTTGGAATACTCTTCGGTGATTCGTCGCGACCTCGTGCTCGGGGAACTTGGCGATCAGACCGCCGATAAGGCCATTGCTGGCGGGGAAGACCCGAAAGCCGTCTGGTTGGCAGTCTGCAAAGCGTCTGGTGTGCCCAAGGAGCGTTGGCACGGTTTGAACAAACATTCGAAAAAGGACACGCCGAAATAAATAATTCGAAAACTTGTTCGAATATTGCTATCCTGTTTCTAACGAAGAAGTTGTTCACAATTTCTTCGCCACCCCGACTCAGTGTCGGAGGTTACCCGTAGTGTCACAGGAAAATGAAACCTATAGGCGCGATGCGCCAGAAGCAAGAGGACGAAGATGGCATCAGCAAACGAACGCGAAAAGGCTCTAGACACTGCGCTAGCTCAGATCGAGCGCCAGTTCGGCAAAGGCTCGGTTATGCGCCTTGGCTCAGACGAGCGCGCACCGGTTGAAGTAATCCCGACCGGCTCCATCGCACTTGACGTTGCACTCGGCATTGGCGGTCTACCTCGCGGCCGCATCGTTGAGGTTTACGGCCCAGAATCCTCTGGTAAGACAACCGTCGCCCTGCACGCGATCGCAAACGCCCAGGCCGCTGGCGGCACCGCTGCCTTCATCGACGCCGAGCACGCGCTAGACCCTGAATACGCCAAGGCTCTCGGTGTTGACATTGACTCGCTGTTCGTGAGCCAGCCAGACACCGGTGAGCAGGCACTAGAAATCGCCGACATGCTGATTCGCTCGGGCGGCATCGACATCATCGTCATCGACTCGGTAGCGGCTCTTGTTCCTCGCGCCGAAATCGAAGGCGAGATGGGTGACGCACACGTAGGTCTCCAGGCTCGATTGATGTCACAGGCGCTGCGCAAGCTAACCGGTGCATTGAGCACCACCAACACCACAATGATCTTTATCAACCAGCTTCGCGAAAAGATCGGTGTCTTCTTCGGTAGCCCAGAAACCACCGCCGGCGGTAAGGCGCTGAAGTTCTACGCCTCGGTTCGCCTCGACATCCGTCGCATTGAGACTTTGAAAGATGGCACCGATGCTGTCGGTAACCGCACCCGCGTCAAGGTCGTGAAGAACAAGATGGCTTCGCCGTTCAAGCAGGCTGAGTTCGACATCATCTACGGCCTAGGCATCTCGCGCGAGGGTAGCCTGATCGACTTCGGTGTCGAGCACGACATCGTCAAGAAGTCTGGTGCTTGGTACACCTACGATGGCGAGCAGCTCGGCCAGGGTAAAGAGAACGCACGTAAATTCCTGATCGACAACGCGCCTATCGCGCTCGAGATCGAGAAGAAGATCAAGACCAAGCTCGGCATCGGTGTTCCTAGAGCGGTAGCCGACCTTCCCGTTGAAGAAGTGGCTGAGCCAATCGTTGAAAAGGCTGCAAACGCCTAAAAATGACTGAGAAAGCGCCAACGCGCGAAAAGCTGGAGAGCAGGGCGCGAAACGTCCTGCTCTTTCAGTTATCCAAGGGCGCTAAATCGAAGGCACAGCTTCGGGCAATTCTCGTCAAACGCGAGATACCAGAAGACATTGCCGAGCCGATTCTTGATCGTTTCGAGGAATCCGGGCTCATTGATGACGCGATGTTCGCCAACGTGGTCGTAAACAGCCGCAGGAACCACAAGGGGCTCTCCAAGTCCGCAATCAGGCGCGAGCTCGGCACCAAGGGTGTCGCCGCCGAGATCATCGACGAAGCCCTTTCTGAAGTCACATCAGAGCAAGAGCTTGAGACGGCACAGTATTTGGCTGCCAAGAAACTCAGGGCCATGACTCATCTGGCTAAGGATGTCCAAGACAGAAGACTGTCCGGCTATCTCGCTCGCAAGGGTTACTCGGGAGGCGTCGTTTACGCGGCAATCCGCCATGCCCGCGAGCAGGCGGTAAAATCAGAGGTCTAATGACTTCTGCAACCAAACAACGCAGCTACGAGGTTCGAACCTTCGGCTGCCAAATGAACGTTCACGACTCTGAACGTCTCACTGGCTTGCTCGAAACCGCCGGCTACGTCGATTCGCAGGGTGCCGAGGCCGACATCGTCGTCTTCAATACCTGTGCGGTACGAGAGAACGCAGACAACCGCCTCTATGCAGCGCTATCGCAGCTCTTTCACAAGAAGAAAGAAAACCCGGACTTTCAACTTGCCGTCGGGGGCTGCCTTGCACAGAAAGATCGCGAGACGATCATCAAGAAGGCTCCCTACGTTGATGTTGTTTTCGGAACACACAACATTGGCTCGCTGCCGGTGCTGCTCGAGCGTGCTCGGCACAACTCCGAGGCACAGGTTGAGATCCTCGAATCTCTAGAAACATTCCCGAGCGACCTACCCACCAAGCGCGACAGCACTTTTGCCGCCTGGGTGTCGATTTCGGTCGGTTGCAACAACACCTGCACCTTCTGCATTGTCCCTAGCCTGCGAGGCAAAGAGAAAGACCGCCGACCTGGCGAGATTTTGGCTGAAGTCGAGGCCCTGGTTGCCGAGGGCGTCATCGAGATAACCCTGCTTGGGCAGAACGTGAACACCTACGGGGTCGAGTTCGGCGACAAGGGCGCATTTGCCAAGTTGCTGCGCGCCATGGGGCAGATCAAGGGTCTCGAGCGTGTGCGCTTCACCAGCCCACACCCGGCCGCGTTTACACAGGACGTCATCGACGCGATGGCAGAGACACCCAACGTGATGCCACAGCTCCACATGCCCCTGCAGAGCGGAAGCGACGCTGTCTTGAAGGCCATGAAGCGCAGTTACCGCAGCGCAAAGTTCTTAGGCATCATCGATGCCGTGCGCGAAGCGATTCCGAACGCCGCGATCTCGACCGACATCATCGTCGGCTTCCCGGGTGAGACCGAGGATGACTTCATGGAGACCATGAGAGTCGTGCGTGAGTCAAGATTCGCAACCGCCTACACGTTCCAGTACTCGATTCGTCCGGGCACGCCTGCGGCCGAAATGGCTGACCAGATTCCTAAGGCCATTGTTCAGGAGCGCTTCGAGCGCCTACACAGGTTGGTGAACCAAATCGCCTTCGAAGAGAACCAAAAACTCGTCGGCGAAACAGTTGAGGCTTTGGTAGCAAACAATGAGGGCAGAAAAGACGCGGCCACCAATCGTCTCAGCGGCCGCGCCCGCGACGGTCGACTGGTTCACTTCAGCTTGCCCGATGGCGTTGCCACGCCGAGACCCGGCGATCTGGTCACCGTGACCGTGCACGAGGCCGGCCCGTTCCACCTAATCTCAGACCCTGCCTCGGCGGCCGACATCTCGGTGCGCCCGACCATCGCCGGTGACGCTTGGGATCGCGCTCAGGCTGCGTCCTGCGGGGTTCCCGTCGCAACCAAGCCTGGTCGACGCTCTATCCCGCTCGGTGTGCGCGGTGCCTAACCAAATCATCGCGGTGGTCGGCCCAACCGGCACCGGAAAGTCCGAGCTCGGGCTAGGTCTCGTTGAAGGTCTTGCAGCGCGCGGTCAGGCGGCCGAAATCGTAAACACCGACTCGATGCAGTTTTACCGAGGCATGGACATCGGCACGGCCAAGCTTTCAGTCGAAGAGCGCAGTGGTGTGCCTCACCATCTGCTCGATTGGCTTGAGATTCGCGAGGAGTCCACAGCAGCCGAGTACCAGGCTGTTGCGCGGCCGGTTATCGAGGAAATCCAAAGCAGGGGAGCCACCCCGATTCTCGTGGGCGGTTCAATGCTCTATATCGCTTCGGTGCTAAACAATTTCGAGTTTCCGGCTCGAGACGCCGTCTTGCGCGCTGAACTCGAGGCCGAGCTCATCTCGGTTGGCTCCCGCGAAATGCATAACCGCCTGGCAGCCCTCGACCCGATCGCTGCCAGCCGCATCGATTCGGCGAATGGACGCAGGATCGTGCGCGCGATCGAAATCGTTACGCTGACCGGTGAGCCGTTCGCCGCCGCTCTGCCAGAGGTCCCCGAAGAGTGGCAGTCCAGCGTGCAAATCGGATTGCTCGCCGAGAGAGCTGTGTTGGTTCCCAGGTTGCAGCAGCGAGCAGAGCACATGTGGGAGCAGGGCTTACTGGCCGAAGTGGAATCGCTGATTCCACTTGGTGTGCGCGAAGGAAAAACCTCGAGTCGCGCAATCGGTTACTCCCAAGCGCTCGCGCAGATCGACGGTGAAATCTCGCAGAGCGAAGCCATCGAGCAGACCGCGCTACTCACCGCTAGGTACGCGCGCAGACAGATGTCTTGGTTCAGGCGCGACTCAAGAGTCAACTGGCTTGACTTCGATCGAGAAGATCTGGTCGATGCCGCCATCTCGCTGGTCAATTAGGGTTTAAGGATGGCAATCGTTCAATTCACCAAGGGTCACGGAACGGGTAACGACTTCGTGCTGATCCTTGACGAGCGCGGCGAGCTTGAGCTCGATGCAGCTACGGTCGCTAAAATCTGTGACCGCCACTTCGGTGTGGGTGCCGATGGTTTGATTCGCATCATCAAATCCAGCGCGTTGCCAGAGGGTGCCGCGAGCCTTGCCGAAGAACCGGCCGCAACCTGGTACATGGACTACCGAAACGCCGACGGCAGCATCGCCGAGATGTGTGGCAACGGGGTCCGTGTTTTCGCTCGTTACCTAACCGAACGCGGGCTAGTTGAGCTCTCGCCTGGCGACACTCTTTCAATCGGAACCCGAGCGGGCGTGCGAGACATCCAGCGCTCAACCAGCGGTTTCGCGGTTGACATGGGGCGTTGGAAGCCTGAGTCCGATGAATGCACGGTGCGAACTGCCGGCTCAGATGTGCCGCGACCCGGCCAGGGCATCAGCGTGGGCAACCCTCACGTGGTTGTAGCCCTTGCGAGCACAGACGATCTAAAGGGCTTGAATCTTCAGACCGCACCCGAGATCGAACCAACCCAACCAAACGGCGCAAACGTCGAATTCATCGTTCCCGCCGACCCGATGGTTCAAAACGGCGTCGGCTACATCACCATGCGAGTGCATGAGCGCGGTGTGGGTGAGACTCTATCCTGTGGCACCGGCATCGTCGCTGCAGCTCTAGCCACCAGGCTTTGGGCTGGCAAGGGAGCCCCGAACCAGTGGCAAGTTACGGTTCCGGGTGGAACCCTGGGTGTGCGCATGTTTGCAACCGAGGATGGCGAGCATGTTGGGCTGAGTGGCCCGGCCGTACTAGCTTTCGACGGGCAGATTGATCTAACTAGCCTCTAGCTACCCGCAAGACTCGAAAAGCCTTCGCGCTGTCAACTCTGTCGACCGCTACACCTTCGACGCTCGCAGCGATCCAACGTTGCAGTGAATCGGCACCGAGATTCTTTTGCACCACGAGGTAGGCCTCTCCGCTCGCATCGAGCCTAGGCAACCAATTTTCCATCAGTTCGTGAAGCGCGGCTTTGCCGACCCGAATCGGAGGATTAGACCAGATGCCGGTGAATTCGAGCCCCGCTGGCACTTCGTCCGGGTGACAGACCCGGACATTGCTTAGCCCGAGGCTCTGCGCGTTCATTTGAGTTAGTTGGCGGGCCCGCTCATTGATGTCAACGGCCCAGATTGTGGCTTTTGGCGAATGCAGCGCGAGCGCAAGAGCAATCGGACCCCAGCCGCAACCGAGGTCAAGAATGTCTCCGCCGGCCGGCGCTTTATCGATGTTTTCCAGCAGGATTTTGGTCCCGGTGTCCACGTGATCTGGGCTGAAAATCGAGCCGGCCGTGGTGACTTTTACTTCGCGACCGTCCAGAGATACGTTGATCTCTTTGGTTTTCATTTCGCCGCTGGGGGCTTCATCGAAGTAATGGGAGGGCATAGCGAAACACTAATACAACGAACGGGTCTAGTGTTAGTTAAGTGACTGAACCCACCCAATCCGAGCAGGTTATCGACCGCATTTTGCGTCGTGGCGAGCGAGCTGCCGCCCTTGGAGCCGACGACACTCACGGTTACTCAGACTCGGACGGCGACCAACTAGAACTTGAAGAACGCTCGGCACTGAGACGCGTTGCCGGCCTTTCGACCGAACTCGAAGACATCAGCGAAGTTGAGTATCGCCAGCTTCGCTTAGAGAAGGTTGTCTTGATCGGTCTTTGGGGGAGTCAAACTCTTAAGGATGCTGAGAACTCGCTACGAGAACTCGCAGCGCTAGCCGAAACCGCTGGCTCAGAGGTCTTGGACGGGCTGCTGCAGCGGCGCGCTCACCCAGACCCGGCAACCTACCTCGGCAAGGGTAAAGCCGAAGAGTTGCGAGCCATGGTGCAGGCTGCTGGGGCAGACACGGTCATCGCCGATACCGAACTTGCTCCGAGCCAGAGGCGCGCTCTCGAGGACGTCGTCAAGGTCAAAGTCATCGACCGCACCGCCGTGATTCTCGACATCTTCGCCCAGCACGCCAAGAGCCGCGAGGGTAAGGCTCAGGTCGAACTGGCTCAGCTTGAGTACCTGTTACCCCGACTTCGCGGTTGGGGTGAGTCGATGTCTCGCCAGGCCGGTGGTCAAGCCGCCGGTGGTGTGGGTATGGGTTCGCGTGGTCCAGGTGAAACCAAGATCGAGTTGGATCGTCGCCGAATCAATACCCGCATGGCGAAGCTGCGCAAGCAAATCAAAGAGATGAAGCCGGCTCGCGAGGCAAAGCGCGCCAATCGCGTGCGCAATCAGGTGCCTGCCGTTGCCATTGCCGGTTACACCAACGCCGGAAAGTCCTCGCTGCTCAACAAGATCACGCAGGCGGGTGTGCTGGTTGAAAATGCCCTATTCGCGACCCTCGACCCAACCGTTCGCAAAGCCCAAACGCCGGACGGCCGCCCCTACACGCTCGCCGACACAGTCGGGTTTGTGCGAAACCTTCCGCACCAGTTGGTTGAGGCATTCCGGTCAACCCTCGAGGAGATCGCAGCATCTGACCTAATCGTTCACGTCGTCGATGCTTCCCACCCGGATCCGGCAAGCCAGATCGAGACGGTTCGAAACGTTGTTGGTGAGGTCGGCGCGAGCAATGTCTTGGAGTTGATCGTTTTCAACAAGATCGACCTGGTTGACGAGACAACTCGCCTAGCGCTGCGTGGCCTAGAACCGGGCGCACTCGAGGTTTCGGCTCGATCGGGTGAGGGTATCGAAGAGCTGCTGGCCAAGATCGCCGAGCTCTTGCCGGAGCCCAATGTGCGGGTGCGAGTTTTGATTCCTTACAGCAGGGGTGACCTGGTCTCGCGACTGCACCTGAATAGCAAAATTGATGAGCTTGAATACGTTGAAGAGGGAACGCGAATCGTCGCTATGGTTCGCCCGGAACTCGCGGCAGAACTGAAGCAGTTCGAAGCTAAATAGAACGCAGGACGCTGACTACCTTGCCCATGATCACGGCGTGAGTGCCGTCGATCGGCTCCATCGAGGAGTTTCGGGGTAGTAGCCAAGTCTTTCCGTCGCGCTGCTTGAACACCTTCACGGTTGCGCTGTCTTCTAGCAATGCGGCAACGATGTCGCCGTTCTCTGCCGTTTGCTGCATTCGCACGACTACCCAGTCGCCATCGCAGATTGCCGCGTCAATCATCGAGTCGCCCTTGACCTTGAGGATGAAGAGGTCATCGCTCTTGCCAACTAGCTGAGAAGGGAGGGTAAAGGTGTCTTCGATGTTCTGGTCTGAAATGATCGGCGATCCTGCCGCAATCTGGCCAACCCAGGGCACCTGCTTAGCATTGCCGATGTTGACTACGCCGGTGGTGCTGGTTCGCACGACATCCATCGCGCGCTGCTTGCCTTCGTTTTTGTTCAGGAAGCCTTTTTCGCGGATCTGGTCGAGCTGATACTTGACGCTCGCGACAGCGCTGAGGCCAACCATCTCACCAATCTCGCGCAAGCTTGGCGAATAGCCCTTGGCCTGCTGAAACTTCGAGATTGACGCAAGAATGAGACGCTGCTTCTCGCTCAAGCCCTCGGTGCTGGCCGGTAGCCACTCACTCATGTCTTCGTGCTCATCAAACATTGGTTGCCTTTCGTTGTTCTATCGAAAGATTATTCGAATTTTCTAAGAAAACCAAACATATTTTCGAAAATGTCTTGACATAGTGTCGGTGGTTAAGGTTATTCTTGACTTATTCGAACAAGTGTTCGGAACAGAATTTCGAAAATAGGAGCAAAGATGAACTCAGTAGCCTCGAGCCTAACCAAGGGAATCTTCCGTCTACTCGTCCTCGTCGCAGTGATCATCGGCGCCGTGAGTTTCTTTAGCGCACCTTCAGCGCAGGCGAGCATCGAGAAGGCCGATGTCTCGTTCCAGTACGTAACCGTTAGCTCCGGCCAAACCCTATGGGCGATTGCAGAGAAGTACGCACCTAACCACGATGTCCGTGAAGCGGTAGAGGCGATCGTTAGCCTCAACAATCTGACCGATGGCAACGTTCAGCCTGGTCAGCGCATCGCACTGCCAAAGTTCTAACCGCTAATCTGGTTGGGTGACCTCACTCTCCGATCTCCCAATCCGCGATTCACTGCGCGGTCGCGAGCCCTACGGTGCGCCTCAGCTACAGGTGCCCATAGCCCTAAACGTCAACGAAAACACACACGAACTTCCCGAAGAAGTAATCAAGGACATTGTCAAGCGAGTCGGCGAAGCTGCTCACAGCATCAACCGCTACCCGGATCGCGAGTTTGAGTCACTCCGAGTCGCCCTAGCCAAATACCTCGGTCACGGTCTGCAGCCTAATCAAATTTGGGCAGCCAATGGCTCGAACGAAGTGCTACAGCAAATCTTTCAGGCCTTTGGTGGCCCCGGTCGGCTAGCCCTAGGCTTTGGGCCGACCTACTCGATGTACTCTCTGATCGCTCTCGGAGCCGACACCGGTTACTTAGATGCACCGCGCGGTGACCGCTACGAACTGTCGCCGGAGCTGGTCCGAGACGCCATTGAAAAGCACAAGCCAAACATCGTGATGCTCTGCTCGCCCAACAACCCCACCGGAACCCCGCTGAGTCTCGCCTGTATCGAAGCCGCATACGAGGCAACGGATGGCATGGTTGTCGTCGATGAGGCATACGCCGAGTTCGCCAACGAATCCGAGACCGCCGTTTCGCTGCTGCCCGGCCGTCCGCGTTTGATGGTCAGTAGAACCATGTCTAAGGCCTTTGCGTTCGCCGGGGCTCGTGTGGGTTACCTAGCCGCAGATCCTGCAGTGGTTGACGCCCTGCGCTTGGTTCGCCTGCCATACCACCTCAGTGCCTTCACTCAGGCGGCGGCCGAGGCTGCTCTTGATCACGCCGAGGTGCTTCTGGCAACGGTTGCCGACATCCGAGCACAGCGCGATCGCTTGGTCTCTGAGCTCCGCACACTCGGGTTCGATCCGTACCGCAGCGACTCAAACTTCGTCCTTTTTGGCGGCGTGCAAGATAGCGAGCGAACTTTCGCCGAGTTGCTGGCCAGGGGAGTCCTGGTTCGTAATGTCGGAATCCCAAACACTCTTCGCGTAACCGCGGGCACCGAGGCCGAGACGACGGCCTTTCTCGAGACCCTAGCCGAGCTTCAAGCCAACTAGACTTGGGGTATCCCAATGTCGCTTTCTGGCGAAAGGCATTTAATGAGTAGAACCGCGTCACTCTCGCGAAAGACGAGCGAGTCGGCTATCGAGCTGACTCTGAACCTTGACGGCACCGGCAAATCGAACATCAGCACAAGCGTGCCGTTTTTCGATCACCTACTCACCGCTTTTTCGAAGCACTCACTCATCGACCTTGACATCAAGGCGACCGGCGACACCCACATCGACGTTCACCACACCGTAGAAGACACCTCGATTGTCCTCGGCCAAGCAATCAAGCAGGCACTAGGTGATAAGGCCGGTATTGGTCGCTACGGTGACGCAACCGTGCCACTAGATGAGGCGCTAGTCCGCGCCGTTGTTGACGTCTCGGGCCGCCCATACTTGGTGCACACGGGTGAGCCTGCGGGCTTTGAGTTTCACCTCATCGGCGGCCACTTCACCGGCTCGCTGGTTCGTCACGTCTTTGAAGCGATCACCTTGAACGCTGGAATCACCGTCCACATCACAGTTCTTGGTGGCCGCGACCCGCACCACATCGCCGAAACAGAATTCAAGGCATTTGCCCGTGCCATGCGCAAAGCCGTTGAACCCGATGGCCGCGCAGACGGAGTGCCTTCAACCAAGGGCGCTCTGTGACCAAAAACGTAGTCGTCTACGACTACGGCAGTGGCAATGTTCACTCTGCGGTAAAGGCGCTGGTAGCTGCCGGAGCGAGCGTTGAGCTGACTGGCGATGTCGAGAAAGCACTCAAAGCAGACGGACTCGTGGTTCCGGGCGTTGGCGCTTTCGCATCGGTCATGGAGCAACTGAATGCCCGAAAGGCAAACGAGCTCTTAGACAAACGACTAGTTGCCGGTCGCCCTGTTCTCGGCATTTGCGTGGGAATGCAGGTGCTCTTCGAACTCGGTGTCGAGCACGGCCTCGAAACTGAGGGCCTGGCTCAGCTGCCAGGCAAGGTTGAGTTGCTTGATGCGCAGACCCTTCCGCACATCGGCTGGAACACGGTTTCGCCCGCAAAGGGGTCAAAGTTATTCTCTGGAGTGGAGCATGAGCGCTTCTACTTTGTGCACTCCTACGGCGTGAAGAACTGGGAGCTCGAAGCGATCGGTTCATTCATTCCACCGAAGGTAACCTGGGCCGAATACGGCTCCCCATTTGTCGCCGCTCTCGAAGTCGGGCCGCTGTCGGCCACCCAGTTTCACCCAGAAAAATCGGGCGAAGCCGGCATCCAACTCTTGACCAACTGGGTCGCAACCCTCTAGGAGAAACATGTACGACTACCTTGAACTTCTTCCGGCCGTAGACGTAGCCGACGGCAAGGCAGTGCGCCTCACTCAGGGCGAGGCCGGCAGCGAGACCGATTACGGCGACCCGATCGA
The DNA here is from genome assembly GCA_044372535.1 of Rhodoluna sp. Lineage (GTDB taxonomy): Bacteria > Actinomycetota > Actinomycetes > Actinomycetales > Microbacteriaceae > Rhodoluna. Next base: position 4,338 of record JBILRS010000029.1, on the reverse strand, counting down.
AGCGGCGATGACCTGGATCAACGCTGGTGCCGAGTGGATCCACCTGGTCGACCTAGACGCAGCCTTCGGTCGCGGCGACAACCGAGCGCTATTGCGCGAAGTGGTTGCGGCAGCCAGTGCCGTCAAGATTGAGCTTTCCGGTGGAATCCGTGACGACGCCTCTCTCGAGGCAGCGCTCGAAGCGGGAGCCACGCGAGTCAACCTCGGCACCGCCGCACTTGAAGACCCCGAATGGACCGCTCGGGTAATCGAGCGCTTTGGCGATGCCATCGCGGTTGGGCTCGACGTCCGTGGCACCACACTCGCGGCTCGCGGTTGGACTAAGGAGGGCGGAGACCTCTGGGAGGTGTTAGCTCGACTCGAGGACGCCGGTTGCCCGCGCTACGTAGTCACTGATGTCACCAAAGACGGCACGCTAAAGGGCCCGAACATAGAACTTCTCAAAGACGTGATGGCTCGCACCAGCAAGCCAGTGGTCGCCTCGGGTGGAATCTCGAGTCTGCAAGACATCACCGACCTTCGCGCACTGGTCAGTAGCGGCCTAGAGGGCGCGATCCTCGGCAAGTCGCTTTATGCCGGCAAGTTCACCCTCGAGCAAGCGCTAGAAATAGCCTCCGCCCGATGAGCGAAAACATCTACGCAGACTCGGCTGGCGTGCCCTGGGAGGGGCGCGCCTTTGAACCTAACTCCTGGTCGGATGACGATGGCACGGCAAACCCCCGGTTGCTCGAACTAATCAAAGCACTGCACGCGGGCGAAGCTAGAGCCGATTCGGTCTTGGACGAACTTCGAACCACGAGAGTCTTGATTCCGCTTCTAGCCAACCTGGGGGAGTCCGGTGTCGGTGCTCACGGGCAAACCGTTGATAAGTCGGCAGACCTATCGATAGTGACCGTCGAAACTCCAGACGCTCAGTCGGGGTTGCCAGTGTTCTCTTCGGTCGAAGCCATGCAACGCTGGAACCCGAAGGCTCGCCCGGTGCCAACCGCAGCCGTAAAAGCCGCGCTCGCAGCTGCCTCAGAAGGCAACACTCGAATGATTCTAGACCCGATGGCCGAAAGCGAGTTTGTGCTTCGCCGGCCAGCAATCGCCGCCCTGGCTCAGGGTTTGAAATGGGTTTCACCCGAAGAAGACGAGCGAGTAATTGGCGCATTTGGCAAGGCCCTTGACGGCCTTGAGCCACTTGCCGGCTGGTCGTTAGCCGCCGGCGATCCGCTCTGTCTCTTGGCCAGTGCCGAGCTGGAGCTGACCCTGAAGTTGCCAGAGGGCTTGGACACCGAAGCGATTGATGCGCTGCTGCAGAAGGTGGCCTCAGCGCTCGCCGAAAGTTTTGAAGTAGCCGAGTACGTCGATTCGCTGAGAGTAAAGCTAGCGGCGGTTTAGTTCACCGGGCCGGTGAACTTTTCGCCCGGACCTTCGCCGGGCGCGTCCTTGATTGGTGACGCCTCGCGGAACGCAAGCTGGACTTCGCGAAGTGCGTTTCTCAGGATTCGAGCGTGCTGGTCGCCCATGTAAGCCGAGGCTCCCGTGATCAAACCGGCAACCGCGTTGATCAGCTTGCGCGCTTCGTCTAGGTCTGCTGGCCGCCCGTTTTCGGCGAGTCCGCAGTGCACCGCGGCAACGTTTAGAAGTTCGATCGAGTAGCGAGCCACGATCTCGACAGCGGGTACATCGGCGAGGTCTGTGATCTGCTCATTAGTTTCTGACATTGGGCTACTCCTTTTGAACCTTTTCTGCTAGGCTAGCCCATGGCTCCGAGGGTTCGCTCTCGGTCAGAAGTGGATTCAGTTCCCACCCGCGTTAACCGCTCTAATAGGTTTCCGGGTAAAGCTTGGAAACTTTTCGTTTCTGTACGCTCGCCGAGCAAATGCTCGGAGTGTGTGGCCATCCATGTCACCAAAGGAGCAACAGATCAGCGATCCCCGTATCAATGACCGAATCCGTGTGCCAGAGGTTCGCCTCGTAGGCCCGGCCGGCGAGCAAATCGGCGTAGTCAAAATTGAAGACGCCTTGCGCATGGCTCAGGAGCAGGACCTAGACCTAGTCGAGGTTGCCCCAACGTCAAAACCACCTGTAGCAAAACTCATGGACTTCGGAAAGTTCAAGTACGAGGCAGCACAGAAGGTTCGCGAAGCTCGCAAGAATCAGGTCAACACGGTTCTCAAGACCGTGCGTTTCGGGCTCAAGATCGATGCACACGACTACGGAACCAAGCGCGGCCAGATTGAGCGATTCTTGAAGGCCGGCGACAAGGTGAAGGTCATCGTGATGTTCCGCGGGCGAGAGCAGTCTCGTCCTGAGATGGGTATCAAGATGCTTCAAAAGTTGGCCGAAGAGGTAAACGAACTCGGAATCGTCGAGTCGAGCCCTTCGATTGACGGAAGAAACATGGTTATGGTCATTGGCCCAACCAAGAACAAGGCAGACGCGAAAGCCGAAGCCAAAAAGAACGCCGAAAAGGCGAAGGAGTCGGCAGCACCAACTGCCGAGTAGGAAAACAGGAGAAGAACATGCCAAAGCAGAAGACCCACTCTGGCGCTAAGAAGCGTTTCCGCTTCACCGGTAGCGGCAAGCTCATGAAGCAGCAGATCAACATGCGCCACAACCTCGAGTACAAGTCGAGCCGTCGCACCCGTCGCCTAAACCAGGACCAGGTTGTTTCAGCAGCAGACTTCAAGACCATCAAGAAGTTGCTCGGCAAGTAGTCGACCCAAGAATTTAGAGGAGTATAAAAAATGGCAAGAGTAAAAAATGCGGTTAACGCTCACAAGAAGCGCCGCACAATCCTTGAGCGCGCACAGGGCTACCGTGGTCAGCGTTCACGTCTGTACCGTATGGCAAAGCAGCAGCAGCTGCACTCGCTTGTTTACGCGTTCAACGACCGTAAAGACAAGAAGGGCAACTTCCGTCGCCTGTGGATCCAGCGCATCAACGCTGCGTCACGCGCCAACGGCATGACCTACAACCGCTTCATTCAGGGGCTAAACCTGGCCGGCATCGAAGTCGACCGTCGTATCCTTGCTGACCTAGCGGTCAACGAGCCTAAGACGTTCGCAAGCCTGGTCGCATCTGCCAAGGCTGCCCTTCCGGCAGACACCTCGGCACCAAAGGTCGCCTAGTCTCTTGCTGAATGATCCCAAGGCCAATAAGGTCCGCGGGGTTGCCAAGCTAACCAAGAAAGATGCCCGGTCAACGACCGGGCTCTTTCTGCTTGAAGGACCCCAAGGACTAAAAGAGGCGCTCGACCGCCCCAAGCTAATCGTCGAACTTTACGCAACCGAAGAAGCTGTTGCGCGTTACCCGGAGCTCGTCGAGCGCGCCACGGCCGCTCGCATCGAGGTTCAGCTAGTGACCGAGCCTGTCCTCAAGGCGCTCACCGACACCACCAGCCCGCAGGGCGTAGTTGCGGTTTGCCAGCAGTTAGACGTCAGCCTCGATGCGGTAATCGCCTCGAAGCCTCGCATGGTCGCGCTGCTCAGCAATATTCGCGACCCTGGCAACGCCGGAACCGTGCTTCGCGCGGCAGATGCTGCCGGTGCCGACGCAGTGATTTTCACCAACAACTCGGTGGACGTTTACAACCCGAAGGTTGTCCGTTCGACCACTGGCTCGCTGTTTCACCTGCCTCTAGTGATCGATGCAGACCTTGAAACCACCATCGCTGCTCTAAAAGCGGCTGGCCTTCAGGTGTTTGCTGCCAACGGTGGCGGCGACGAGCTTTCGAAGGTTGGGGCAGATGTCCTTGCCAAGCCAACCGCTTGGCTGTTTGGCAACGAAGCTTGGGGTTTCGAACCCGAGACGCTGGCATTGGCCGATCGACAGGTAGGAGTTCCGATTTACGGGGCTGCCGAAAGCCTGAATTTGGCTACCGCCGCGAGTATTTGCTTGTACGCGTCTGCCTTCGCTCAGAACGCCTAATCGTTAGACTTGAAGCCTATGTCTGGCAATCCGATCAACCCAGCAGCCGTCGATGCAGTAGTCGAGGCCGCGCTTGTCGCGATTGCGGCAGCTGAGGATTTACAGAGCCTTAGGGCTTCGCGTCAGGCTACGGTTGGCGAGCAATCTGACATTTCTCAGCTAAATGCAACGATCAAAAACATGCCAAACGAGTTCAAGGCTGAGGCCGGCGCTCTGATTGGTGCAGCCCGCGGCAAACTCAACGCAGCTTTTGCCGCGCGCGAGGCCGAATTGGCCGCAGTCGAGGAGCGAGCAAAACTTGCTTCCGAAGCCGTGGACGTCACCGCTGCGCCGACGAAGCTACCTATCGGTGGCCGTCACCCGCTTTCACTCCTTATGGATCAGATTTCCGACGTATTCGTCGGTATGGGCTGGGAGATC
>JBILRS010000088.1:0-4351 GCA_044372535.1 Rhodoluna sp. | reverse complement strand
GGTGCTACCGGAGGAGTTAGCTTGAGGAAGCCGGCTATAACCAGTGCGGCTGGGCCAAGGACCAAGAAGAGCCAACCAAACGATGGCTGCAGCATCTTGATTAGAGCCTCCGCCATTGCGCTGTCGATGCCTGACGAAGCTAGGTTGCCGGCGAGGTTGGCCACCAGGTAGACCAGCATGGCCACAACTAGGCCCGCAGGGATGAGAAGCAGTTTGTACTTCTTGAGGATTGTCAGCACGGCTGCCAGGGCCACAGCAACGAGGACCAGGATTGAGGCCCAGCTACCCTCGGAAAGGAAGTCGACAAAACCAAAGTTCCGGCTGAATCCCATGAGTGAGATTGTGAAGAGTGGCGAGAAGAAGCCGATGAGCAGAAGGCCTGCACCGCCGTAGCCAAGAAGTTGGCGCTTGTCCATTTATTTCTCCTAACAGAGAGTCAGGGGCAACTCTTGCCCCCGCGAGAGAGTCTAAGAAGATAAAAAGAAAACCCGCCACACATTGCGGCGGGTTTTCTATAAAGGTTTTGTTACCAAGATGACTTGGTGATGCCCGGAAGCTCACCCTTGTGTGCCATCTCACGGAAGCGAACACGCGATACGCCGAACTTGGCGAGGTAACCGCGTGGGCGGCCGTCGATTGCGTCGCGTCCGCGAACGCGAACTGGCGATGCGTCACGAGGAAGCTTCTGTAGGCCTAGGCGAGCTGCTTCGCGCTGCTCTTCGGTGCTGGTTGGGTCAACCAGTGCCTTCTTCAGTTCGAGGCGCTTTGCTGCGTAGCGCTCGACAATAACCTTGCGCTGCTCGTTTTTAGCGATCTTGCTCTTCTTAGCCATGGATTAACGCTCCTCGCGGAATTCAACGTGCTTGCGCACTACTGGGTCGTACTTCTTTAGAACCATGCGGTCCGGGTCGTTGCGACGGTTCTTCTTGGTCACGTAGGTGTAACCAGTCGGGCGACCGGTGGTCTCGTCGACTGCGGTCGAACGCATCTTGATGATCGGGCGGATGTCTTTGTCTTTTTTAGCCATGTCTTCCGGCCTCCTTAGATCTTCTCGCCGCGAGCTAGGATCTCGGCAACAACTGACTCGATGCCACGAGCATCGATGACCTTGATTCCGCGAGCCGAAAGGCTCAGGGTTACGTTGCGCTTCATCGAAGGCACGAAGTAGGTCTTCTTCTGAATGTTCGGGTTAAAGCGACGCTTGGTCTTGTTCTGAGCGTGCGAAACAGCGTGGCCGAACATTGGCCGAGTCTGAGTCACCTGACAGTAGGCTGCCATTTTTTCTCCTTTAGGCAAGCCACGTTGCGCCTCGAATGAGGAAATCGCTTTTGGCTTGAATGAAATCGTTGGTTGCACTAAGCAACTTCTCAAGTTTAGGCGAGTAATCCGCCCTTTAGCAAGTCCTTATTTCTTTAGCAGTCTCTGCAGAGGCCAAAAATCTCGACCGTGTGGCTCGGTTCGCGAAAACCGTGCTGCTTTGCCACCTTTTCTGCCCAGGTTTCGACCTCGTGGGCCTCGATCTCAACGGTGGTTCCGCAGTTTTTGCAGATCAGGTGATGGTGGTGGTCGGTGGTGCAGGCGCGGTAGAGCACCTCGCCCTCCTGAGATTGAAGCGAGTCGGCCTCACCGGTGCTGGCGAGGTCGGCGAGCGCCCGGTAAACCGTGGCGAGACCGATGGTTGAGCCGTGATTCTTCAGAACCAGATGCAGCTGACCGGCACTCACGAACCCGATAGCTTCGCCGAGGGCGTGGCGCACGGCGTCCTTCTGCCAGGTGTTTCTCTTCACGGTCATGCGCGAACCTTTCTCGCATAGGCAATGACCCGGCAAACCAGGTAGATCGCGAACGAAACCGAGGTGATGTATGGGCTGATCGGCAGGCCGCCACCCAGCGCGAGTAGGATTCCGCCAACCGCGGCAGTGAGCGCGAATGCGACGCTAAGCACGGGTGCGAGCTTCGGTGACGAGGTGACGCGCAACGCAGCCGCCGCGGGGGTAACCAGCAGCGAAAGCACTAGAAGGGCACCGACAACTTGGACGCTGGCCGCAACGGCGAGACCGAGAAGAATCAAAAATACGATGGCGAGTGGGCCGGTTTTTACCCCGCGGGCCTTGGCCACCTCTGGGTCGAGAGATGAGAACGACAGCGGGCGCCAAATCACAGCCAGAGTCAGAATTACAAGAATCGAGATTGCGGCAAGCCACTCAAGCGAAGTCTCACTAACCGAAACGATCTGGCCGGTGAGTAAGCCGAACTTGTTCGATGCGCGGCCCGGGTAGAGCGAGAGCGCGAGGATTCCGAGGCCTAAACCGAAAGGCATCAGCACGGCGATGATCGAGTTGCGATCTTTGGCTCGAGTGCCAAGCACTGCGATTATCAATGCGGCCAGGAGCGAACCAGCAACCGAACCAGCGACAACGTCGAAACCTATAAGTAGCGCAACCGATGCACCGGCGAACGAAAGCTCGCTGATTCCGTGAACCGCGAACGACATGTCCCTCGTCATTACGAAGATGCCGATCAGACCGCCGGCCAAGCCGAGCAGCACGGCGGCGATCAGAGAGTTGGTGACGAGCGGCAAAAGTTCGCCGTAGTTAGAGAAGTCGAAAATCATGACCACTCCTCTTCGGGGTGGTGTTCGTGGCTTTGGCTACCGATCACGACGATGCGTCCCTGGTTTCTGACCACGTCTATCTCAGTGTTGTAAAGCTCGCTCAACACCTCGGAGCGCATGACCTCGTCTGGGGTGCCGATTCGGTACTGACCGTTTGCCAAATAGAGCACTCGGTCGACCATCGAGAGAATCGGGTTGACGTCGTGGGTCACAAACATCACGGCCGCGCTGTGGTCTTTGCGCTCCTGGTCGAGCAGGTCGGCAATGATCTTCTGCTGCGCTGGGTCGAGCGCGCTGAGTGGCTCATCGGCCAAAATCAGATCTGGCTCATCGATCACGGCCTGGCCGACTCGAAATCTTTGTAATTCGCCACCCGAGAGTTCACCGATTGGTTTGCGAGCTAGTTCGTGGCCGTTGATGCAACCGAGAATGTGCTCAACCCTCGCGCGGTCCTGGCGCGCGTGCAAGCTGATTCCGTAGCGGTGGCCGTTGAGCCCGAGTGCTAAGAGGTCTTTGGCAAGCAGTGGCGTGGACGCATCCACCGACCGGTGCTGAGGAATGTAGCCGATGTTGCGTGAGCCGTGTTTGATCGGTTTGCCGGCAATCTCAATTGAGCCCGAGTCGAGTTTTTCCTGGCCCAGAATCGCCTTGAGCAGTGTGGTCTTGCCGGAGCCGTTGGTGCCCAAAACCGCAACGAACTCGCCAGGGGCGATATCGAGGTTCAGGTTGTGCCAAAGGCGCTTCTCTCCGAATGTGAGAGAAGCGCCTTTGACGCTGAGAACTGGTTTAGCCACGATCGAATCGTAGCGCCATTAGTGAGCCGTCAATCAGGTTGAAGTAGCCGCCTTCGTATTCGCCTGTGTCCGGATCCATCTGAAGTAGTTCGCTGAACTCGAAGAGGGCAGTCGTGTCATCCGCGTTTCGCAATTGCATGATCTGGCTCGACGAAACCGAGCCGTTGACCGCCATGAATTCGATACCGTCTCGAATGATGCGCAGGCATTCCTCCATCACAGCCGGCGGAACATCGCGCTCCTCTTCAATTGCATCGGAGTACTCAACCGGGGTCACGTTTTCGCAACCGGCGTCTTCGAGAATGTAGTCAATCAGTGGCTCGGTGGCGAAGACCTTGCCGCAACTGTTGGTGTTCTTGATGATGTCGAGTTTCTCTTTGCGGCTCGCGAGCTGGGATCTGAACTCTTCAACCGAAGCCGAAATCTGCTCGGACTTGCCCGGGTCGACGGTTTCGATCGCCGAACCGATTACTGCGGCAACATCGCCAACCTGGTCTACGTCATACCAAATGTGTTCGTTTCTACCGTCGTCTTCACCAGCAGCCATATAAGCATTCACAAGGATTGCCGGAGTCGGGTCAGCAGCAACCAACTTCTCGACGAAGTCGTCGTAACCACCGCCGTTCATGATGACGATGTCGGCATCGTTGATCGCGAGTTGATCGCGAGCCGATGCCTCAAAAGAGTGCGGGTCTTGATTGCTGTTGTAGATGAGCGCCGAAACGCTCGCGGTTTCGCCAGCGACAAGGTTCGCAACCGAACCCCAAACGTTGGTGCTGGCCACGATCTTGATCGGGCCGGTGCCGGCAGTCCATGGTTCCGGTGGCGTTGAGCAACCGGTGAGCAGCAAAGCTGCGGCAACTAAAAATCCAAATTTTTTGATCATGTTTGAATACTAGACCTTATTGATAATGAATGTCAATAGCAATTAGTCAAGGAGCAG
>JBILRS010000028.1:0-16136 GCA_044372535.1 Rhodoluna sp. | reverse complement strand
CAAAGCATTGACGCACCTGAGCGCGACAGGCGTCGGCATTGCCTCAACATCAGAGACTGTTTTTGCGTTTGTTTTCGGTTTGCTTTGGCTCGGCGAAATAATCACGCTGAACCAACTTCTTGGCGGGTTGCTAGTAATCGCCGGAATTGTGGTGTCGCAGACTGCTCGCAGAGCTAGTCAGTAGAGGCGAAGGCCACACCGACCGGAAGGTCTCGGATCCACTCGTTTTCTGGCAGGTCTTGTCTGCTGACCACTCCGCCGACGGTTGCAAACTGGGCTGTTGAGCCGCCACCATCAAAAGTAACTGCCGAAGTTGCGCCAAGCTGTCTTAGCCACTCGGCGGTCTGGTGGATAGTCGCGCCGCCCTGCCTGTAGTAACCGTCGTTGAAACTCATGCCCATTGTTGTGGTCATGACGAAGTACTCGCCCTTGGCGTTCCAGCCGATAACCGTGCGAGGGCGGATCTCTTCGCTTTGACCGACGCACTCCCTGACGTTGACGCCGTCTTTGACGATGAAACCGCCTCGACCAGTTGCTTCAGTCAGCTTGTTTTTGCTGCTCGCCGTGAAACTCTCAACAATTTCTAGAGTCTGACCAACGTTGACCAGTTTCAGTAAAGCTGCCTGGTCGGCGGCCACCTGAAAGGTTAGGTTGGTGAATCGATTTGAGCTAAGCGTGCCGAATGTGCCCGTTGAGCGACGAACGTAGTTCACCTTGCCGTTTAAGTCTGTTTGCAAGGTTGCGGTGCCTCGCGTTTGAGCACCGCCGAAGTTGCCGTCGTACATGGTTGCGCCATAGCGGTTTGTGCCGATGTAGTTGATCGCACGAATGCGCAGCTTGTTGCCGGCGATGAGCACGTACCCGGTAGGAGTAACGCTGTCCACGATCAGGTTTCGAGATACCAAACTCGGCATCTTGTAAATGGCCGAGCGACCATTCAAAAACTTTTTCAGCACACTAACTGCGCTGCCAGAGGCCTGGAACAGAACTCCGCTCGTTGGCCTAATGTTGGTTCCCTTCAGGTACGTCCGGAAGATTTTTCCCTTGACGACGAGCACAGCGTAGCTTCCTCTAGGGAGCGTTCGCGAAGCAGCTTTGGGTGTGAAGGCGACGATCTTGTCTTTTGGAATCGACTTGAGGTTCACGCCGTAAACGGTGGCGCTGGTTTTCCCCGAGATCAAAGACGAAGACTCAACGAAACCAGCGGATTCACTGAGTGACTTCTCAGTCCATCCGAGTACGCCCGAGTAACCCTTGGCTTGCGGGTCTTGCGGGTTGCCTGGTGCTGGCGCGTAAACCATGCGCCCCTCGTGAATCACGGCCGAGTAGGGCATGTTGTATGAGCCGATGTAGTCGGTATTCACATAGGTCATCATTCGCGGGACAGAGGCCGCGAAGCTGCGCTGACTGCCATTCTTAGAGAAGGGGGCAAAGACCGAGACCATCTTGGACTTGTCGAGATTGCCCTTGAAGACACTCACCCGGGTTGGGTAGTTCGAATTGTTGCTGGGAAAGTTCACTGGCAGCGAGTAATAACCGAACGTGCCAGCGTTGGCGTACGAAGCCTTTGATGTGTAAGGGAAGTTAGTCAGGGTTGGTGAGGGCTTGCACCAAGCGGCGTTTGCGGCAGGCGCGACGAACGGGTTACCAATTGTCAGGGCGGTTATTACAAGCCCCCCGATAAGCCTTTTAACGCTTGCTTTCATCACAACTCAACTTTAACCGACTCCAAAGCCTTCGGCGAACTTCAGCGTCTGCGAAATTCATGGGGATTTGGTTAGGCTGAGAAGGTTCAAAGAGGAGCAAAATGCCGAACGAACCGCTAGCGACCATGCACGCAAGCACCCCCGAAACCGATCGCCTGCGCGAGAAAGTTCTCGAGTACGCCCGCGAACGGATGGAGTTTGACCCGGCCCCTCTGGACACACCGCAGACCGAGACTTTTTTGCGAGAGCACGCCGCCAACACGGTGAATCCGAATGGCTTGGGTGGTGACGAAGCCCTCCGAGTCTTCGCCGAGGTACTCGCCCCCGCCTGCCTCAGCACCGACCACCCCGGTTACCTGAGCTTTATCCCAACTGCTCCAACCGAGGCCTCAACACTTTTCGACCTCGTGGTTTCGGCGTCCTCGATTTACGGAGGTTCTTGGCTGGAGGGTTCGGGCGCAGTTTTTGCCGAGAACGAGGTTTTGGCTTGGCTTGCGCGCGAGACTGGGCTACCCGAAACCGCTGGTGGCGTTTTTGTGCAGGGTGGAACGCTGGGGAACCTGAGCGCACTGGTCGCAGCCCGCCACACCGCAATGAACTCTCGCGAAACTCGCCCCGACCGCTGGAAGGTAATTTGCTCGGCCGAGGCCCACTCATCTATCAAAGCTGCGGCGAGAGTCATGGACATCGATGTGGTAACCGCACAGCCGGATGACAATGGTCGACTTCACGGAGCGGCCGTCCTAGTGGCTTTGAAAGAAGCAGGCGATGGTGTCTTTGCGATTGTTGCGACCGCCGGCACGACAAACTTCGGAATCGTGGACAAACTTCGAGAGATTGGCGAGGTGGCAAGGGATCACGGAATCTGGTATCACATCGACGGCGCCTATGGCCTAGCGGGTCTACTAGCACCAAAGACCAGAAGTCTCTTCGATGGCACCGAACTGGCCGACTCTTTCATAGTTGACCCGCACAAGTGGCTGTTTGCTCCATTCGACGCCTGCGCGCTGGTTTACCGCAATCCGGCCCTGGCGAAGGCGGCGCACACCCAACACGGCGAATACTTGGACACTCTCACCGAGGGTGGTGAATTCAATCCGAGCGATTACGCCTACAACCTCACCCGACGCGTCCGAGGCTTGCCACTCTGGTTCTCACTAGCCACGCATGGCACCCGCGCGTATTCAGACGCGGTGGCCCAGAACATCGACGTCGCGCATTCGATTGCCGAAGTGATTCGCGAACGCGAAGACCTGGAGCTCGTGCGTGAGCCCGAACTCAGCATCGTGGTCTTCAAGAAGCTCGGTTGGCAGCTCGCAGATTACGATCGCTGGTCAGCAAAACTATTGGAATCCGGCCTCGGCTTCGTCGTACCTTCCTCGCATAGAGGCGAACCGAACACCCGCTTTGCAATCGTTAACCCGCGCACCACTGTTGAGTTGCTGGTGAGCATTCTCGACACGATGAAGGACGACTAAATGAAACTGACAGTCACCAGTTCGCTAGCGCCGCTAAGTCGTGTGAAGCCAGCAACTCGAGAGCCCTTGCGCGTCGCCCTCTTGCAGTACAGCTGGAACCCGAATCCGACTGAACACCGAGCAAAGTTGCGAGACGGTATCAGGTTGGCAGCCGAAGCTGGCGCGAAGATTGTGTTCCTTCCTGAACTCACCCTTACGCGCTACCCTGCCGACGCCAGACCGGCAGCCAAGCCGAACGACATTGCCGAGTCACTGCAAAACGGGCCAACGATAACCTTTGCCAGGGAGGCTGCCCGAGACTTCGGCGTATTCGTCCATGCATCGCTTTACGAGTTTCAGGATTTTGCGGACGGTCGAGGGCTAAACACCGCGATTGTGGTTTCGCCTAGAGGTGAGATGGTCGCCAAGACCCACAAACTGCACATACCTGTTACGGCCGGGTACTACGAGGACGAGTACTTCCAGCCAGGCCCAGCCGATGGAGAGCCGTACCCCGTTTACGACCTACTGGGAGCCAAAGTTGGTTTACCAACCTGCTGGGACGAATGGTTTCCCGAAGTCGCCAGAAGCTATTCGCTTCGAGGTGCAGAGGTGCTTTGCTACCCAACGGCAATCGGCTCAGAACCAGACCACCCAGAATTCGACACCGCTCCCCTGTGGCAACAGGTTATCGTCGGCAACGCAATAGCAAACGGCACCTTCATGGTCGTACCGAACCGCTGGGGCAACGAAGGTGCACTCAACTTCTACGGGACGTCATTCATCTGTGACCCGTACGGTCGCATCTTGGCCGAAGCAGGCCGCGAGGGCGACGAAGTGCTAGTGACTGACCTCGACCTAGATCAGCGTCGAGACTGGCTCGATCTGTTCCCGTTCTTGGCGACCCGCCGCCCAGACACCTACGGCAAGCTCGTAGAGCCGGTGCGGAACCCACGCCAACCCAACGGTGACGGCGAAAACGGCGGCATTGCCGGAGTTGCTCTGTGACCTGGGTGATGCCGGCCGAGTGGCAGCCTCACGAGCGCACTTGGATGGCTTGGATGGAAGAGGACTATTCCGACAACGCATCCGCTGAATCGACCGAGCTCATGCACGCGGCTTGGGCTAGGGTCGCGAACACGATTGTGAACTTTGAGCCGGTTACCATGCTGGTTAGCCAGGCCCATGAAGCCGAGGCCAGGCGTCACTTGGATCAACGAGTTGACCTCCTGATTGCCGACATCGACGACGGTTGGATGCGAGACAGCGGGCCGACCTTCGTCAAAGACGGAGACAAACTGGCTGCCGTCGACTGGGTTTTCAACGGTTGGGGCAACCAGGGCGGCTGGGCCAACTGGGAGAAAGACGATGCAGTTGCTTCAACTATCGCCTCCGTAGCAGGCGTCCCGTCGCTACGCTCGAAGTTGGTTAATGAAGGCGGTGGGATTCACGTCAACGGAGCCGGGGCGTTACTGGTAACCGAGACTGTTCAACTTGGTCAAGAGCGAAACCCGAACTGGACTCGCGCCGAAGTCGAAGCCGAATTGAACTCAAAACTCGGCACCAACCAGGTGATCTGGATAAGAAGAGGCCTGACCAGAGACTACGAAGACTTCGGCACCCGCGGGCACATCGATATCGTCGCCTGCTTCGCCGATGAAAACACTATTCTGTTTCACGATCAACAGGATGAAACTCACCCAGATTTTTCGGTCAGCCACGAGGTCAAGCGAACTCTCGCTGAGACCACTGACTTCAAACTGGTCGGTGTTCCAGCACCAAAGACCCTGCGAGACGACCATGGTTTTGTCGATTATTCGTACATCAACCACTACATCTGCAACGGTGCCGTGATCCTCTGCGCGTTCGATGACGAAAACGACGAAGTCGCCAAGGGTATCTTGCAAACCGTTTACCCCGGCCGAGAGATCGTCTTAGTCGACGCCCGCGAACTGTTCGCCAGAGGCGGCGGCATCCACTGCATCACACAGCAACAACCCGCCTAGCCGCCAGATTTTGGGTAGCCTAGACGAATGTCTAAAGTTTTGGCTTCACTCCCGGTCGGCGAAAAAGTCGGCATCGCGTTTTCTGGCGGCCTCGACACCTCCGTGGCTGTTGCATGGATGCGCGAAAAAGGCGCGATTCCCTTCGCTTACACCGCGAACCTCGGACAGTATGACGAAGATGACATCGACTCGATCCCGGAGCGCGCAACCGCCTACGGAGCCGAAGCTGGCCGCTTGGTTGACTGCCGTCAATCACTAGTCGAAGAAGGGCTCGCAGCCATTGCCTGCGGAGCTTTCCACATCCGCACCGGCGGCAAGGTTTACTTCAACACCACTCCCCTCGGTCGCGTTGTAACAGGAACACTCCTGGTTCGCGCAATGCGCGAGGACGGCGTCGAAATTTGGGGTGACGGATCAACTTACAAGGGCAATGACATCGAGCGCTTCTACCGCTACGGACTCCTCGCCAACCCGAACCTCCGCGTTTACAAGCCCTGGCTCGATACCGACTTCGTCAACGAGCTTGGCGGCCGCCACGAGATGTCTGAGTGGCTTCAGGCTCATAACCTGCCCTACCGCGCATCGACCGAAAAGGCCTACTCGACCGACGCAAACATGCTCGGTGCCACCCACGAAGCGAAGTCCCTTGAAGAGTTAGACACTTCATTCGAAATCGTCGAGCCAATCATGGGCGTGAAATTCTGGGACGAGTCCGTGAAGATTGAAAAGGAAGACGTCAAGATCACCTTCCGCCAGGGTCGCCCAGTCGCGATCAACGGCAAGGAGTTCACAGACGCCGTTGCTCTCATGCACGAAGCAAACACAATCGGCGGACGCCACGGGCTTGGCATGAGCGACCAGATTGAGAATCGAATCATTGAGGCCAAGAGCCGCGGAATCTATGAGGCTCCCGGCATGGCGCTGATTCACATCGCTTACGAACGACTGCTCAGCGCTATTCATAACGAAGACACCATCGCGCAGTACCACTCGGAGGGCCGCCGCATGGGCCGCCTGCTATACGAAGGTCGCTGGTTAGACCCGCAGACACTGATGCTTCGCGAAGCGCTAATGAAGTGGGTGGCCTCAGCTGTTAATGGTTCGGTAACCCTGAGACTTCGCCGAGGCGATGACTACACGATCTTGAACACCGAGGGTGAGGGTTTCAGCTACCACCCCGAGAAGCTCTCGATGGAGCGCACTGAAGACGCTGCCTTCGGCCCAGCCGACCGCATCGGCCAATTAACCATGCGCAACCTGGACATTCAGGACACCCGCACCAAGCTCGACATGTATCGCAAGCAGGGGCAAATCGAGGGTGGTCAGTTCGAACTTACCTAGCCGTTATTCGTAACCTGAATCGGGTTCGATACCGCTATCGCACCAGAGGTTGATTTAACGATCGCCGCTACGGTCAACTTCGCTCCGGCGGTGAACTTTCTTCCATCGAGAATCATCTTCCAGCCAATCGAGTCATCGACACCGAGAACCTGCCAGGCACCTGAGTTGACCTTCACAACAAACGTGACAGTGGAAGGGTCCTTCCAGCCGCTAATCGAAGCCGCTGGCTTCCAGAGCGCTACTCCCGCGTCTTTCGGCATCGTCAGAGTTACCGGGCCGATCGAGTTTGCTGCCGGCAAAGAGGCTACAGCGCGAAGCACAACCGCTTGCCTGTCGGCAACAGAAATCGTAACTACTCCGCTGGCATCGGAGGTCACGCTCTGCTGAACACCCCAAACCGATTCAAACCGCGTAAGCGGGCTCGATGTCTGAACTGCGATTGACGACTTGGTGGTCTTGGTGTTGTTTAGAGCGACCAGGTATTCACGGCGTTCCGCAGAGTCGATGCGGCTGAAGGCAAGCACGCCGTTGGCCGCGTAGCGCTTTATTTGAGCACCGGTTTTCAGAGCTGGGTGACTGTTCCGAAGCTGATTAAGGGCCGCGATTCGTTCCTGTATCGGGTGGTTGGTTTCACTGAGGTAACTACCGCTGCCGATCGGGCTCGCGGCAATTCGCTGTTCGGTCTTCCACGCGTTTACAGACGTCGCAAACATGTCTTGGCGGGCTTCCTTGTCTCCGCCCGTGCCGATGATTCCGTTCTCGTCACCGTAGTAAACGTTGGGGATCCCGCGGGTCATGTACATAAGGTCGTAGCCGAGTAGGGCGTCGCCCCAGAGATCTTCGACTGGGTCACCCGCCCACTTCAACATCTGGCCGAAACGTCCCATGTCGTGATTTCCCAGGAACGTTACCTGGTTGTAGGCGTTGGTCTTATCGGTGATGTACCAGTCGTCTGCATCGAGCACGCCTGATATTGCACTCACGTTGTTGCCGGCAGCGAATTGCACCGCTGCATTCTGGAACGCGAAGTCCAAAACCGAAGGGATCGAGCGGTCTCGGACGAACGCGGTCAACGTTGATGTGCTCGCGTCATAAACCTCACCGAAGGCGAAGAGGTTCGGCTTCTTGGCGGCGGTCAGGGCTTGGACACGCGGCCACCACTTTCCGAGGAACGCATCGTCAACATGCTTGGCGGTGTCGATTCTGAAACCGTCGATGCCATAGTCGTTCACCCAAGACGCGTATACCTGCGCGAACCCTTCAATTACGGCCGGCTTCGTAGTTGCTATGTCGTCGAGGCCGAAGAAGTCACCGTTCTGAGACTGTTCCTTGTTGTTCCAGTCCTGCACATCTCCGCGGTTGTGGTAGTTGGTCAGATCATTCAAGAAGGCAGGCTTGCGGAGGTTCACGTCGCCAGCTGCCACGGCTGGAGTCCTTGGTGCGCCGAACGAGTAGTTGCCATTCGTGTAGTAATTGACATCCCCCGTGTGGTTCATGACGATGTCCATCACCACCTTCATGTCCTGGCTGTGGAGGCAATCGACAAATGCCTTGAAGTCGGCCTTGGTGCCGAGGTGCGGGTCAATGTCGGTGAAGTCGGTGATCCAGTAACCGTGGTATGCCGCGCTACTGCCCTGCACATAGCGCTGCTTGAATGGCGGGGTCACCCAGACAGAAGTGAAGCCCATCGCTTTCAGCCTGGCCACGCCCTGCCCGGTGGTGCAACCATCGGTCAAGCCGGCAAGGTCACCGCCGTGATAGTAGGCAGTCGAACTCGGGTCGAAGGCTGTGACGTCCCGACTGCCGGTCAAACCCATCCGGTCGTTTGAAGTGTTGCCATTCTTGTAGCGATCGGTGAGCACGAAGTAAATGTTGTCGCTCGCAAAGGCCGATCTCACCGAGCTGCTTGCCAAGGCAGCAGCCTCTTGCAGAGTCGGTGCGGCGACCACAGGGTCAACTGGGTCAACTGGGTCCACTGGGTCCACCGGGTCAACAGGATCCACGAAAGGGTCGTCTAGCGGCACAGGAATTGTTGTTCGAAGCGAAGCGTCGGCATTGCGACTGCCAGACTCGAACCAAATCTCACCCTTAGTTTTCGCGATGTCCAGGAGCTGATCTGCGGTTCCCGGGTCCTTGTCGTTACCCCTGTGGATGATGAAGGGCAAGGCTGTCGAATTCGGTAGGAGCGGCACCGAATAAGTCACTCCCCAGGCATTGGGCGTCGAGCTGATCGGCATCAGAGGAGCAGCCCAGGTCACGCTGGCAGAACTACCGCCAGTGCCAGCCTCAGACCAAACGTGGAGGCCCCAACCCGAATAGTTGCCATCGGCTCGGTGATAGTGAATCTTCACTTGATTGTTAGCCCACGCCTCGGATGTTCTCACCCCGGTGAAGTAGTCGCCAACCCAGACCTTCGCTGACTTTCGAACGTCTATCGAATAGGTCTTACCTGCCACACCCTTGCGCAGCACTGTGAACTTGACCGTTGAAGTTGATGCTGCCACCGGAATGCTTACCGAGAGTTTGGTTCCCGACTTGGTGAACTTGTAACTCTTCACCGACTTTCCGATTGTGACTCGAAGGGTTCGATTCTGCAGGTGAAGACCCTTGGTTACCAAAGAAACCTTTAGGCGCCCCGTGGCGCGGCTTTCTTGAGTACTTGGCACACCGGCCGCGCTCAACCAAATTTCACGAGTTGCAGACGGATTTATCGTCGCGGTTGAGAGCTTTACGCCGGTGGCCTGGACTCTCACCGAAGTGGCTCCGGTTGGCAAAGAGACCACACCAAACCAACCGTAGGAGTCGACGCCGACCAGTCGTGATCGCGATTGGTTGGAGAGGTCAGACGCATCGGAGAGCTTCACAAACGCCCCAGCGGGAATCGTGTTGGCGGCAGAGGGCACGTGAACCACGAGTTGATAACTGTCTGCGGCCTGACCAAGTTGGGGAACACTAACCAATCCGAGGGTTAGCAAAACGAGCGAGAACCTGGTGAACCACTGACGCAACTTCATGAGGCAAGTCTAAGAAGCGGTTTGTGCTCGAGAGGCTGCTCAACCTGTGAACCTCCTGTGAAGAATTGCCTTTGAGAAGAGAAATGGTGCTTTTGTTCACCTAAACTTGCTGTCGTGACCCAATCAATTCCAATCTGGTTCGAAGCAGCCACGATCATCGTCCTTGTCCTCATTCTGCTAGCTGATGTTTTCATCATCGCTCGCCGACCTCACGAGCCAACGTCTCGAGAAGCAACTCTTTGGGTCAGCTTTTACGCTCTGCTCGCCGTGATCTTTGGCTTCCTCTTGCTGGCCACCTCTGGCCCAGACAGGGCGGGAGAGTTCTTCGCTGGTTGGTTGACTGAATACAGCCTCAGCATCGACAACCTATTTGTCTTCGTGATCATCTTCACCCGCTTCTCGGTTCCAAAGAAGTACCAGCAAGAAGTATTGATGTTCGGAATCATCCTCTCGCTGGTCCTTCGCGCAATCTTCATCTTCCTCGGTGTAGCGATCCTCGAGAACTTCAAGGGTGTCTTCTACATCTTCGGTGCGTTCCTGATCTACACGGCGATCCACCAGCTGTTCCGTAACCGCGAGGCCGACGAAGAGTCGGAGTCGAAGCTAACCGCGTTCCTAAGCAAACGCATCTCTTACACAGAGACATACGACGGCATGAAGTTCAGAACGATGATTGACGGGAAGAAGACCTTCACTCCCCTTCTGATTGTCTTCATCACAATCGCGCTGACCGACGTAATGTTTGCCTTCGATTCGATTCCAGCAATCTTCGGAATCACCACCGACGGCTTCATCGTTCTAACCGCAAACATCTTTGCTCTAATGGGTCTTCGCCAGCTTTACTTCCTACTGGGCAGCCTTATGGAGAAGTTACGATTCCTGGAGTACGGCATCTCTGCGATCCTGGGATTCATCGGCTTCAAGTTGGTAACTCACGCAATGCACATCAACGAACTTCCGTTCATCAACGGCGGAAAGCCGATCAAGTGGGCGCCTGAGATTTCAACAACCACTTCGCTTATCGTGATTGTCTCCTGCTTGGCTATTTCTGCCGGAGCCAGCATCATCGTGGCTCGCAGAGAAGCAGCTAAATCGCAGACTCGATAGCCGAGATAATTTCGGCATCGTCTGGCTGAGTCTTGGGCCTGAATCTCTTGATTGAACCGTCAGGCATTACGAGGAACTTTTCGAAGTTCCACAGCACGGGCCCAGCCATTCCGGAAGAGTCTTTAGCCTTGACCAACTCTTTGTAAAGTTCGTGTCGGCCTCGACCGTTGACCTTTACTTTCGCGGTCATCGGGAAGGTCACTCCCCAGGTGGTTGAGCAGTATGAAGAAATGTCTTCTGACGACGCTAGCTCCTGAAAGAACTGGTTAGAAGGCATGCCGACAACGGCGAAACCCTTCGAGCCGTACTTCTTCTGAAGCGCCTCAAGCGCTTCGTACTGTGGCGTTAGCCCGCAGCGAGACGCGACATTGACCACCAAGGTCACTTTGCCGGCAACATCACCGAAGGTTTTGGTGGTGCCGTCTAGCATCTCTAATTCAATCTTTGAAAGGTCCATTGCTAAAACAAGCGCTGAGGCTTCGGATTTGTTCCCGAAAACGGCATCCGGAGTTCGGGAGTAGGGTGAAGGTATCGAGAAGGGGAAACATCGTGAAGGTTCAAGGCAAAGTAGTCGTAGTCACAGGCGCAGGCAACGGAATGGGCAGAGAGCTGGTTCTAGAGCTCCTTCGACGTGGCGCAAAGGTCGCCGCTGTAGATCTTCGTCAGGACTTTCTCGTCGAGACCAAGAAGCAAGCAGCCAATATCAACGGTCAAATCGAAACCTTCGCAGTAGACGTCACGGACTCCGCCAAAGTCGCCGAATTACCGGCAGCCGTGATCAAGAAGCTCGGCTCGGTTGACGCAGTAATCAACAACGCAGGCATCATTCAGCCTTTCGTGAAGATCAACGAGCTCAGTTACAAAGATGCCGCGCATGTGATGAACGTGAACTTCAACGGCCCACTGCACGTGGTCAAGTCGTTCCTCCCCGAGTTACTCAAGCGCCCCGAAGCCCACATTCTCAACGTCTCATCTATGGGTGCCTACGCCCCCGTGCCCGGCCAGAGTGTTTACGGTGCCTCTAAAGCCGCAATCAAGCTCTTCACCGAAGGCCTGCGCTCTGAACTCATGGGAACAAAGGTCGGAGTCACAATCGTCTTCCCGGGAGCGATCGAAACCAACATTGCCGCAAACTCAGGCATGGCTAACCCCGGACCTGCCGGCGAAGACGCACCGAAGTTCAAGATGACAGCGGCACCAACCGCCGCTAAAGCCATGGTCGACGCAATCGAAGACAACAAGCCGCGCATCTGCATCGGGCAAGACGCCAAGATGATGGACTTCCTAACCCGCCTGAACCCGGTAATGGCAGCGGGCATTATCTACAAGCAAATGAAGTCACTGCTCCAATAATTAGCGGGTAACTCTTTTCCCACCTGTAATTTTCTGCATTTCGGCTATCTCTTTTTCTGAAAATCCTGAATCAAACTTCAAGATCCAGCCATCCCCAGCAATAATCAGGTCGGAGTAGTCACCATAAGTCGATGCGACCTGCTTGATAATGAACTCCGAACCTGTCGCGGCATAAATGTTTTTCCCACTCTTGGCGTTACAAACCAAATAGCCCGGTGAAGATAACCCGCTTGGATTGCCTGTGCCAGTGACGCAATAGCCCTCGTCAATCAATTGTCCTAGCGCATCAGATTCAAATTCAAATTCGTCTGGACTATTCCATGGAACCAGCAAATTGTTCGAGCTTAGGCAATCTAAATGGTTAACCCAACAATCCTCAATCGCAGGTACCAGTGCTCGCCAAGGCTTCGCATTCTTGGGCCCAAATCCTTCATCGACAAAATCGGCAACAGGTTTTAATTTTTCCGCGCAGGCTGTTAGATCATCAAAAGCAAAAAGGACCAAACCAAAGCCCTCGAATGAGCCCGAAATAGCCAGGTAGTTGTAATCCTCCAGTTTAAGCCTTGCATTGAAAGCATCCTGAGGCTTTGGGAAGGTTGCTACATTGCAGTTTTCGCCTGAAGTCAAAGCACCTAGATAGCGAGAATCAGCTTCGAAATAAGGACCTAGGTCGTTAGCTTTCCATGATTCATCTCGGTCCACAGAACGCAACGCCCCATTCAACGCTTCGATAGAAGCCGCTAAAGGAGTGGGGTCTGGCCTGATCTCTGCATCAGCACTTGGACTGGGCGACGCCTCAGTCGGCTTTGGTCGCGATGGAGTTGGTCCTGCACATCCGCTAGCAGCGAGCACCATGAAAACTAACCCGACCAAGACGCTTTTGCTTGTGAACAATTTCACCCCTCCTTGCTTACCTTCTAATGGTAACCTTTGTCAAAGGAATTGCACTCATTTATAGAAAGTTGAATTTTGCGAAAATCTTACCTTACGGTGCTTGTCTCAGGCCTAATGACAACCCTTGTCTCAGTTACCGCATGCCCTTCTTCGGCGGACACGTTCACAACCTGCTCGTCAATTGCCTACACCTGCACGCCTGGGTACGAGGGTGCGGATGGAAGCTACACATACTCTAACTGGGCGAAAACGAACGTGTATGGCTATCCCCACAACTGCACGATGTACATAGGCTGGCTTTTCTCGATCAATCTGCCGTATCATCCGGAATTCAATCTTCTTGGGGACGCATCTCAATGGGATGAAAGAGCCTCTGAACTGTCCCATCTCGGCGTCAAGGTCACGGTGACACCGAAGAAGTGGAGGGTCGCCCAGTGGGAATCCAATCACGTTGCCTTCGTCGCCGAGTACCTAACCGACCCATATGGAAATCCGGCGAGAATTACAGTTCTCGAGGACAACCTGTCTGGGACCACAAAAACTCGCCAAATCACACCCGGTACCGGTTGGCCAAATAAATTCATCGACTTTGGTTTTGACTTTTCTGGTGGATTGCCTACAAGCACTGGAGGAGCAGGTTCACCTGGTTTGGTTAACATGTACCGGGCCCCTGTCACTCCGCAGTAAGCGTTTCTCTCACTCTTGGGCCTAAGAGTGAGTTCGTCTGCCCAAACAACGTAGAGGATTCTCTTAACGATGCTCGAGTAGAGATAAATCGAGCCATAGCCGTCAGATTTTGCAGGAATGTCGGCGCCATCATTTGCGCTGATGAGCTTGATGTTACGAACCGTGTTGCCCACCTTGCTTGAAATTGAGTAACCCTTTACCATCAATTCTTAGCGATCGTGGCTGTGTCACCGCCTTGAAGCACTTCAACGGCGTCCTTGACCACCGCCTCAAGCTCAACTGCCTCTTGCGCCAGAGCCCACTCATCAGCACACTCGGGGCAAACCAGTGGCGGAGCTACCTCCTAGGTGTAGTCGCTTGCGCAGACTGAGCATGGTGGTAACCGTTAAGACAAAGGTCCGAAAATATCTTTCAAGTCAAATCGAGTTCGCAGATTTGCCAAAAACCAACGAAAGGTTCGCCCCTGCCCACATAGTAGGGCTTGGGCATTTTGGCGTTTGTACCCTGAAAACATGAATTCTTTTCTGGGGAAACTAACCATTCGTTCACGTTTTGCGGCCGTTGCAGCTCTGGCTATCGGCTCGCTCACGGCAGTCGCGTCGGGCGCTTTTGCAACACCGCCGATGACCTCGACTTTGTCAGTGACCAGCGTCGCCGCCGGAGACAAAGTTGATCTGACAACACAGCTTCCAGCCGTAAGTGCCGTAGACAACTCCACCCAAGAAATCATTCAGTCGATCGACTCAACCAAGGTGCGCATCACTTCGGCTGCCGACGTTATTGCACCAGCTGGCTGGGCGGTCACCTACTCAACCGATGGCACCACTTTCGCTGCAACTCCAAGCAGCTGGGCAGCCGTAGTTAAGGTGAAGGCCACCGGCCAGGTCAACTCGGGCGGTGCAACCGGTGACGGCAAGCAGATTTACACAACCACAGCATCGCTACCGGGAACGGTTAACACCACGGACGGCGCATCTCGAGCTGGTGGTGACGGTTACGACACCGAATTTGATAGCCGTGGCTACCTTTACAACACCTATCACCACAACTACGCCGATGGCGCGCTTGACTGCCGCAAGCGATCAGACGGCTCATTCTGTGGACCAAACTGGCCATTCGGCTTAGCGAGCAAGGGCTTCAGCTCAAACTTCGCATCAACGCAGTTCTTCGATGAGGTTTACAAGCACCTCTGGTTGCCGGTAGCAGACCGCTCGACGGGCACAGGTTTCCTATGTATTGATGTTTCGGATGTGCAGACGCCAATGTTCTGTGGCGGCTCCAAGGCCACCGCTTGGCACATGATTCAGCCTCGCGCAAACGCGAACGAGGCGGGCGTTACCGACATTATTGGCAGCAACGGCAAGGTTTATGCCTGGGACATGCTGGCTCCTCGCGTGCTCTGCTATGACTACCTAGCAAACAACGGCATGGGCGCAGACTGCACCTCAATGCCGACATTCCCCCGCTTGGTTGCCGGCGTCACGCGAGCCACAAACAACATCCCTTTCACCTACAGCGGATTCAAGGCTGCCTTCGGAAACATTTACGGCCAACTCAACGGAGTTGCAGTCTGCTTCAACGCAGTTACTCAGGCCAAGTGCACCGGCTGGGCAGCCTACGACTTTGTGCTGGGCACAAACTCGAGCGTAAAGATCCTCTACGTTCAGCCGAATGCTTCTGGGCAGATTGCGGGTGTTTGTAGCACCGCCGACGCCCAGTGTTTTGCTGAGAACGGAACCCGCTTCGCAGCCAACACGACCGTTCAGGCAGGTCTTACTCAGGGTCAGATGTCTTATTGGAACGGTGCAGTCGAACGAGCCGGCAGCAAACTGCTCTGGACCAGTTACTTCGACAAGCCATCCACAACCTATTGCTACGACTACGCCACGAGCTCGGCTTGCGCAGGTTGGGCCGCATCGACATTCCTGATTTCTGGCGTTGGTCAGATGAACACATCCGCTTGGCGTATTTACACGCTCAAAGTGGACCCACTGAGCGACAACTGCATGTGGACCAACGGAGACTTGGCGCAGGGAATCAAGCAGTTCACTATCTCGACCGCCCAGCCAGGCTGCGCCATCAACGTTGACACGGTTTCATTCCCGCAATCTTCCGTGCAACCGAGACTTGCTTGCTCATTGGGTAGCGATGTCTCGTATAACCGATTCACCATCGGGGGCGCTGCGGCCGGCGTTGACTACACGTCAGCCAAACTGACCATCGTCAAAGCAAACGGTGAGGTTGCCGTATCTGGTGGCAAGACCTGGTCTGATTTGCCTTTCAATGCCTCAGGTTTCGTAGATCTGAGCACACTTGCGTTTGCTGATCTTGGGCTCGGTGCAAATTTCAAGGTCACCTACTCAAACCGAACCACCTGGAATGCAACCACCGGCTCACTCACGATGCAGAGTGATTCTGCTCAACTTTGTATCAAGGTAACCGCGAACATTGCCTGCCCTGATACCACTCAAATCAAAGATTTGCCGACCCAGGTAGCCTCCTTCACGGCATCGGGCTCAACGGTTAGTTCAACCGGCTCACGCATCGACTACACGGCTAACTCATCGGACC
>JBILRS010000027.1:0-16271 GCA_044372535.1 Rhodoluna sp. | reverse complement strand
CCAGTCAACCTTCGGTGTCATCGAGAATATGTCCTGGTTAGAGCAAAACGGCGAGCGCATCGAACTGTTCGGTTCGGGTGGCGGAGAGCTGGTTGCCAAGCGGTTGGGTGCCAAACTGCTCGGGCAGGTACCCCTGTCGATTCCGCTGCGTGAAGGCTCTGATCTCGGCAAGCCGGTGGTAACAGAAAACCCTGACGACACAGCCGCGAAGGCGATCAAAAACATCGCCGAAAGTATTGCCGCAACAAAGACACCGCTGCTCGGCCGCAGGCTTAAACTAAGCACGTGACCGATACCAGCATTCAGAGCCTCCTAAGCCACTTTCCTGCCGATGCGCCGTTAGTGCCAGTAATAAACCCTTCAACCGGCAAGCGCATCTTCGACCTCCCGCAGCTTTCTGCCGACCAGGTTAAGGAGGCGTTCGCCAAGTCCCGCGCATTCGCTCCAACCTGGAGCGCAACGCCAGCCAAGGAACGCCAAGCAGTTCTTACCCGTTTGCACGACCTCATGCTCAAAAACGAGACCAAGCTCTTGGACGTTCTGCAACTCGAGACGGGTAAGTCACGCGCCCACGCATTCGAGGAGTTCGCCGGCGCCGCCGGAGCTGCCCGCTACTACGGCCGCAAAGCAGCCAAGTTTCTCAAGAACACCCCGACTCGTGCGGGCGTGCCGGTGATCACCAGAACCTGGGTCGAGTACCAGAGCATCGGCGTGGTCGGAATCATCACGCCGTGGAACTATCCGATGGCACTTACCAACCTTGAAGTTTTGCCGGCACTTGCAGCGGGTAACGCTGTGGTGCAGAAGGCAGATAATCAAACCGCGCTGACTTCACTGTTTTGCCGCATGCTGGCAATCGAGGCCGGGTTACCCGCCGCTGCCTGGACGATCGTGGTGGGCGATGGTGCCGAAGTGGGTAACGCCGTAACCGACAACTGCGACTACGTCGCCTTCACCGGCTCATCAGCAACCGGGCGAAAGGTTGCCGAGCGGGCATCCGGTCGCCTGATCGGCTTCAGCCTCGAACTCGGTGGCAAGAACCCGATGATCGTTCTACCGAGCGCCAAGCTCGACGAGGCGGCAGAGCTCGCAATCGCCGGTGGCTTCGGCTCGGCCGGGCAGCTCTGCGTCTCGATTGAGCGCGTCTACGTCGAAAACTCCCGAAAGGCCGAGTTCCTCAAAATCCTGGCCGCTAAGGTCGAGAGCCTAATCATTGGCAAGTCCAGCGACTTCAGCGTGGACATCGGCTCGCTAACCAGCGCTAACCAGCTGGCGCGCGTGAGCGGCTTCATTGACAACGCCGTCAAAGCCGGCGCCACACTCGTTGCCGGTGGCAAAGCGCTACCCGAGCACGGCCCATACTTTTACGCACCAACCGTGCTAACCGATGTTGACCACGACGCCCCCGCTGGTTGCCTAGAAATCTTCGGCCCAGTGCTGGTCGTCTTCGGCTACGACAGCGTTGATGAGGCAGTCACCCTTGCCAATGACACTGAACTCGGCTTGAACGCTTCGGTGGTTGGTAAGGAGTCCGAGGCGATCAGGATTGCGTCTCGACTAAACGCGGGCTCGGTCAACGTAAACGAGGGCTTCCGCGCAAGTTTCGCGTCGATGGACTCCCCAATGGGTGGCATGAAGCAATCGGGCAAGGGTCGCCGCAATGGCAAGGCTGGAATTATCCGCTTCACCGATCAGCGCACGGTCGGTGTCGCTGCAAGTTGGTTGAGGCTTCCGAGCCGCGGTCGCCACTACAACCGAATGGCTCCGCTGATGCGCCTACTCAGCAAGATCCTTAACCGAATCGGTTAGGTCGACTCCGAGTCAAACGGGGCGGCTTCGCCCTTTTTCAAAATTTCCTGCGCGGATTTTCTCGCCGGCTTTGGTGCTGAGAACTCGTCGCTCAACGCCTCGCGAATAATCCTTCGAGGGTCATACTGTCGAGGGTCCAGCTTGCGCCAATCAACCTCTTCGTATTCGTCGCCAAGCTCTTCCTTCAGCTGCGTCTTGGCGTTTTCAGACATCCGGCGCATTGACTTGACCAGGTTTGCGAGTGACTTGGCATAGCCAGGCAGACGCTCGGGCCCGAGGATGAACACCGCGAGCAACCCGAGAATCAGTATCTTTTCACTGCTTAGACCAAACACCCTTATAGGTTACTCGCTGATATGCTGAATGCAGGAGGCCTTGATGGTAGACAAAATCACTAGCTGGAAGTTCGTCGAAGAGTTCAGCGACGAGACGCCAGCTATGCACAAGGCCCGGATCCGAGCCGAGGAGCTCGGTGTGGAGTGCATCACAGCAGCCACCGGCGCGCAGTTAGCCTTCACGGTCGCTTCGCTTCGGGCCAAGGCCATCGTCGAGGTAGGCACCGGCACTGGTCTCAGCGGGCTATGGCTCTTGCACGGCAGCCCCGATGCAACCCTGGCGACCATCGACACCGAGATCGAGCACCAAGCGGCAGCCAAGTTGGCCTTCGCCGATGCCAAAATTGCCAGCAACCGCACCCGCGTCATCTCTGGACGTGCCGATGAGGTCATGTCGAACATGGCCGACGCCGCCTACGACCTAGTGCTTTTGGATGCAGGCTCAGAAAGCCTCGGCAAGCAGATCGCCGAGTCGACTCGACTCCTAAGGCCAGGCGGAGCGGTAGCCATCGTTCACGCCCTGTGGCGCGATCGAGTTCCAGACCCTGCCATGCGTGACGATGCAACTGTTGCCTACCGCGATGCCCTCAGCTTCTTCGCCAACAACGAGTCGTTCGTTGTCTCGCTGATCGCGATCGGTGATGGCCTGCTTCTAGCGTCCAAGCGTTAAAAAGAAAACCGGCCAACAAAAGCTGGCCGGGATTCAAAAGATTGATGCTACTTCTTCGACGAAACAACGCCTTCTAGGACTTTGTGGAGCTCCTTGGCCTCGGCCTCATTGACCGAGACAACTAGCCTGCCTCCACCTTCGAGTGGCACACGTAGAACGATGAGTCCTCGTGTTTCGCGCTCTGCTTCCATAGGGCCGTCGCCGGTTCTGGGCTTCATTGCTGCCATGTGTTACTTGTCTCCTTGATGCTGGGCGGACTCGCCCTCCCCTCTATTATCCCACGCTAAAAAGGGGCAAAAAAGCCCAAGGTGGATAAAAGCGATAACGGCTTGATAACAGCGAATCACGGCGGGGTGAAGTCTGGTGCCGCATACATCCAGCAGGTTGCCACCCAGATCACCTGGGTGAGAACGAAGAACGCAGCGATAAACCAGCGCCAAATCCCCGTTGCCTTCAGCGACAACGCCCCGCCCAAGATGAATAACGGCAGCAATAGACGAAACGAGCTCGACTGCGGGTAGAAAACGGCAAACAGGTAGAGCAGATAGCCGGCGGCGAACCAGCGCACCTCGCCCAGAGCAATGATCTCCTTCGCGAAGAACAGGTAAACCAGGTTCGCGACCAAAATCAGATAGATCAGAATCCCGATGGGTCCGCCAAAGAAGTTTTGGAACGCGATGATGAAGCCCGAGAAGGGGGTGAATTGAAAGCTACCGGTGTAACCGTGCCGCCAGGCCATCTCGGTGGCGAAGTAGGCATCGGCGCGGCCGGTCACCACCCCGGCAATGATCGGCCAAGCGAAACCGAGCAAAGTCGACCAAGCGCCCAATAGAAATAGCTGAAGTCGACCATCGGGGTCACGCTTGATCAATCGAATCAAGAAGATGATGCCGAACATGGCTGCGAAGGCTAGAACTCCGGGGCGACTAAATGCCAGCACCGCCAGTGCCGCAGCAACGAGCAAGTACTGCCGTTTCAGGAAGGCGAGCAGCGCAATCGCTATGCAAAGTAGGCCAAGCGCCTCGGCATAGCCAGTTTGCAACACAGGACTTGATGCGCAGGTGAGCACAAAGACCAGGGCCCAGTTGGCCTTCGAACCCGAACCCAGGATGCGCACGAAGAGGCGGTGAGCAACGAGCGCGAACAACAACGCGAAGACGGTGGCGAGAATCGGAGCACCAAATTGCCAGGGCAAGAAGGTGAGCTTCACAAGCATTGGAAACAGAGGCAAGAAAGCCCAGGCGTTTTGCTGCACGAAGCCGCTATCGCTAAGCGGCAAAACCGCCGGATAGCCGTCCTTGAAGATTCGCCCGTACCACTCGACGTCCCAGATGTTCAGAAACGAAAAGTAGTCGGGGCTAGCCCCAGTCCAGTAGTTCTCAGCCTGCAGGTTTGCAGCCACCAAAAAGATTGCGGTTGTGACGACTCGGGTGGCGAAGAAGATCGCGAGTGGCGCAAACCACCAACGGGTGATTAGTCGGTTAGCCATTTGCGCAAAGCCTCGAACG
This sequence comes from Rhodoluna sp., assembly GCA_044372535.1. Lineage (GTDB taxonomy): Bacteria > Actinomycetota > Actinomycetes > Actinomycetales > Microbacteriaceae > Rhodoluna. Next base: position 11,949 of record JBILRS010000027.1, on the reverse strand, counting down.
CGCTGGTGATCTGCTCGAGCGGCACGTTCTCGTCGTCGGCGTGCGCCTTGTTCGGGTCGCCCGGGCCAAAGTTAACGGCCGGAATTCCGAGAGCGCTGAAGCGAGCAACGTCTGTCCATCCGTACTTTGGTTTCGCTGTCGAACCGGTGGCAGAAACGAACGCTGCCGCCTCAGGAAGGTCTAGCCCAGGTCGCGCCCCAGCAGCCGAGTCCATCAGTTCAACCTCGAACCCGTCGAAGAAGTCTTTGAGGTAATCGAACGCCTCGGCCTCGCTCTTGGAAGGGGCAAACCTGTAATTCACGGTGATCACGGTCTCGTCGGGAATCACGTTGGTGGCGATACCGCCACTGATCAAGACGGCGTTCAAGCTTTCGCGGTAAACCAGGCCATCGACCTCAACCTCGGCAGGCTCATTGTGAGCCAGCTTGGTCAAAACATCTGCCGCCTTGTGAACGGCGTTCTCGCCCATCCACGGCCTTGCCGAGTGCGCCTTGATACCAGAGGTGCGAACCTCAACGCGCATGGTGCCATTGCAGCCACCCTCAACCTGCGAAGACGAAGGCTCGCAGAGCACGGCAAAAGATGCCTCAAGAAGCTCCGGACGGTTGCGCGAGATGCGGCCGAGACCATTCAGCGAAGCCTCGACCTCTTCGTGGTCGTAAAACACCCAGGTCACGTCAACGTTTGGCGAAGCAAGCTCAACGGCGAGCTTCAGTTGCACGGCAACTCCAGCCTTCATGTCCACGGTTCCGCGACCCCAGAGAACATCAACGCCATCGATACTGCGACGCGAAACGGGCAAGTTGTCTGCGAGGGGCACGGTGTCGATATGTCCGGCGATCACAACTCGGCGAGCGCGTCCGAGGTTGGTGCGAGCAACGATTGCATCTCCGTCGCGAATCACTTCAAGGTGGCCTGCCGAACGCAGAGCACTCTCAATGGCGTCGGCCAAAACCTTCTCGTTACCCGAGACAGACTCGATGTTGCAAATGGCTTCGGTCAGCTCAATTACGCCAAGTGAAGTATCTAAAGACATGCTTTCAAACCTACTCTGTTAACCTTGTCAGGTGACTGACGACAACATCATCAAAGGCAAGGCGTGGGGCCAAGGGCTCGCAACGATCGCGGCCGACGGAACCACGCTCGACGTCTGGTACCCGACCCCTCTGCTCGGCCCGGCACCCACCACCGATGCCCTATGGGTTGTGCCTAAGGAGTTCGACGCACTCTCTGGCCCAGACAAGCGCCGAAACGTCACCGTCCAGGTTGTTCACACCGAAGTAGATCTCGAGCAACCGGTCACCTCAACCGCCGATGCCTACCTGCGCTTGCAGCTGCTCAGCCACCTGATCGTCACCCCAAACAGCATCAACCTCGAAGGCCTGCTACCCAACCTGCCCATCGTCGCCTTCACCAGCGCCGGCCCGGTTGCCGTTGACGAACTAGACGCCCTTCGCCCTAGCCTTCAGCGCAACGGAATCACGATTCACGCAATCGACAAGTTCCCGCGCCTACTCGACTACGTAACCCCCAAGAAGGTTCGAATCGCCGACGCCAGCCGCGTGCGCCTGGGCGCTCACGTTGCCCCAGGCACCACGGTCATGCACGAAGGCTTCATCAACTTCAACGCCGGAACCCTCGGCACCGCAATGGTCGAAGGCCGCATTTCACAGGGCGTAATCGTGGGTGAAGGCTCCGACATCGGCGGTGGCGCATCAATCATGGGCACACTCTCCGGCGGCGGACGCGAGCGTGTGCGAATAGGTGAACGTGCCCTATTGGGTGCCAACTCTGGCGTCGGTATCTCGATCGGCGACGACTCGGTTGTCGAAGCCGGCCTCTACATCACCGCCGGCACCAAGGTCACCATCATCGACGACCAACCAGAGAGAGCAGTCAAGGCTGTTGACCTAAGCGGCCTGCCTAATCTTCTCTTCCGCCGCAACTCTGTCACAGGACGCGTCGAGGTGCTGCCTCGCACAGGCGCTGGAGTCACGCTAAACAGCGCGCTGCAAAACCTCTAGTCGAGCGCTTGCCTGACCTCGTACTTCAATGACCGAGGCGTGAACAACCAGAACGCCAACGCGGCTATCGCAGGCACACCAAACACGAGCGCTGCCAACTGAACCCACGGGAACTGGGCCATTGCCGAATCCATACCGTTCAGCATTGCCGCCCCGAGCATCAATCCGGTCCCAGCTCCCAGTATCGAACCGGTGAGTGTCAGAGCGAAGGCTTGACCTGAAACAAGTCGGGCTCTGAATGACCTCGGCGCGCCAAGTGCCGACAGTGTGCGCTTATCGGTCCTCGCCTCGATCTGCGAAAGCCCGAGTGCGATGCCGGTTGATGCCAGCGAGAATAGCGCAGCCAGCAGGATGATTACCCAGGCAAAACTTTCAGGGTTCGCAACACCGGTTCCGTTGGCGTATGAGAGGTAAATGTTCCTACCATTGAGCTCATCAGTCGCCGCCTGAGGCATGTCGCCCGTGTAGGTTGCCACGACCGACATCGGGTAGGCCTCGATTCCAAGTTTCGCTGCGGTTTTTCGGCTAATCATCGAACCGTAGTGGAACGAGTTACTCGTGATTTGGTCGACTACATAGGAGTCCAGCGAAACGGTCTTGGTGGCGTTTTGAAGATTGCGGCCAAACCAGCTGTAATCGCTTGGCTTTAGCCAGCTGATCTTGGCCTTGCCCGAGTAGTCGTAAATCTTGTTGAACAGCACAACCCCGCCGCTCTCCAATGTGTCGAGAGCCGCCTGGTTTTTACCCTTCAGGATTGCATTCAGTTCCTTGGCATCGCCAACAGCAATTGTTCGCTTTGGATCTTCGACTCCAACGCAACCTGCCGGCTCCTTCATGTCGCTCGACGTCATCGAGGAAACGTGGGACTGCATCCACTCCTGGGACTTCGGCGATAACCCTGTGTAGTAGCAGGCTCTGTCGGGGTTGTAAACCACAAACGGTGTTGGCACGTCGAACTGCGGCGCAAGTGTTCCGTCACTGGTTGTCGTACCACCAGAGTTGGCAACATCAACGGTTGTGTCAATGACCGTGGCTGAGTCAAACGCTCCTGTCGCCATAATCAATTTGCGATCAGAATCGACTCGGTCACGCTTCGGCACACCATCCCAGAAGTTTTCTGCCGAGACCGCCTTCAAGGTGGGGCCGCTGGCATCAAAATCGGTCGGCGAAACCATCAACTCAAGCCCTGCCTGACCGGGCAACCACTCGTAGGCGTAATTGTCATAGCCGAATTTGGATGGCCCGTAGAAGAACGACGCAATGAAAGATGCCACGAACGTCACAGTTAGCACAGAGGCTATGACTGGCGAATAGCGCTTGCGGTTGTAGAGCAGATCTTTACCTGCGTAGTTCGCAGTGCTGCCAAACCTTGACATGACCTTGCGAATGGCTTTCAGGATCCAACCGGTGCCGACGATAAACGCCACTACGGTCACCACGGCACCACTCAAACCGAGTAGAACTCCAATTAGTTGAAGTAACTGCTTGAGTTGCCAGTCTGTCCCTACCCCGCCGGATCTGATCAAAATGAGCAGCGAAGCCACGATGGCGCCAACGCCGACGAGCAGCAATACTAGAGCTCCTACGCCGCTACGAAGTCGAACCTGGCCTTCGGCTCGGCTACCGCGCAAAGTCGCCAAAACGTTTACCTTGCTCGCGCGAATCGCTGGGACAAGACTCGTAACTGCGCCCAAAACGACGCCGGCCAACAGAGCCAGCCCCAAGTTAGCTGCCGGTAAGTGGAACCCGGGGTAGCTAAACCAATTTCTACGACCCGACCAAACGTCTGCCACGTTTGGGCCGAAGAAGAACACCCCAGCGACACCGATTGAGAGTCCGATGAGACCTCCGATGAAGCCAAGCCAGACACCGGACGCGAGAGTTACCTTTCGAAGCAGTTTGGTGTTTGCGCCAAGCGATGAAAGCACCGCCAGTGTTCGCGTTTGACGGCGCGCTCCAAAGGCAAATGCTGAGCCGGCAAGCACAGCGACAGGTAACAGGACAAGTGGCGCAAGGAACAGCAAACCGATCAAAGTTCCGATGGACGCCTGCATTGGGCCCTGGTTCACCTGACTTTGCGGAGGCGGGTTCAAGAGAACCGAGCGCGAAACCACGACAATGCCGAGCGTGTTGAGCTTTTGGACTTCCTTCCAAGTAGGTGACTTTCCGTCCAACTGGAAGTAAAGAGTATTCGTCACGGTTGATTCAAAATCAGCCAGAGCACCGCTCTTGAAATAAACGACGTCTTCGTTATCTCTCCTAGATGCCTCGCGCAGCACGCCGACAACTTTGAATGATTGGCCAGTAACCGTTTCCACCTTGTCGCCCAATTCAACACCAAATCGATCGAGGGCGTCGGGCGAGACGAGAACCTCGCCGAGGTTGGCTGGCACGCGACCTTGAAGCTTTTCCGCGGGACCATGAGAAAGAAAGGCCGAGTTCCAAGAATCGCCTACGACGACCGAAATGCTCCCAGTACCGGTGGCTGTCTTGAAATCGACAATGCCATCGCTGATTGGGGTTAGTTCGATTCCCGATAGAGCCTTGGTGATGTCAACGTATTCTTGACCGACATTCCCCGGGATGTAGTCGGCCCATGAGAGACCGCTGTCGGTTGGCAACTGGTAGAGCTTTTCATTTGGGTACTCCTGAACCTTGAACCGCGCTTGAGCCAGACCGAGCTGATACTTCACAAGCTCCGGGCCGGTCGGCCGAGTGCTCTCAACATAAGTCAGCGCAAAGCCGGCCAGAGCCATCGGCAGCGCGATGATGGCGATGATCAGGATGCTTTGCAGGCGGTTGCGCTTTACTGAGCGGCGGGCGATTCGCAGAGCGATCGCGTTTTGTGTAATTCTTCCCACGGTTATGCGCCGAACTGCTCTGGGGTGAGGTTGTTGCTGATCTCTTCGACGATCTGCCCGTCACGAATTACAAGAATTCGGTCGGCCCAGGCGGCGAGCTTTGCATCGTGTGTTACGAGGATGCCGGCGATGCCAGCATCGATGCGCTTGCGAAGAGCGCGAATCACCGCTTCTGAAGTCTTCGAGTCCAAGGCGCCGGTTGGTTCATCGGCTAGGAGCACCTGGCGAGGTCCTACGAATGAGCGGGCAATGGCCACTCGCTGACGCTGACCACCCGAAATCTCGTCGGGGAATCTGTTTGCGAGTTCGCCGATGTCCATGCTTTCAAGGGCTTCGAGGGCTGCCTTGCGAGCCTTGCGCACCTTCACTCCATCGAGTTCAAGGGGCAGTGCCACGTTCTCAATGACGGTCAACGAAGGAATCAGGTTGAAGTCTTGAAACACGTAGCCGATGGTTTTGCGGCGCAGCGTGGCCAACTGAGTTGGCTTTAGGTTTGGCAGGCTGTTGTCGATGACTCGGACGTCGCCTGTGGTCGGCACTTCGAGGCCGCCTGCAATCGTCAAAAGCGTGGACTTGCCTGAACCAGAAGCACCCATGATCGCCACCAACTCGCCGGCTCGCACCTGCAAGCTAGCTCCGCGAAGGGCGTGAACCTCGTTTTCGCCCGTGCCGTAGGTCTTTTGAACATCAATTAGTTCGAGTAATACGTTTTTCATTTTTCTCCCCTAGTTGGTCTTGGTTGGGCGTCCGCGTTTTGCAGGAGCGCTAAGTGTTTGGTTTGGGTTTAGACCTCTGGCCGAGGTTCTGGCCAAGGTGCCTTCGATGTGCTCGAGCCAACGCAACTCGGCTTCGCAGTTGAAGATGTTGAGGTCGGCCACGAGCAGCCAAGGCAGCTCGGTTGAGTCGGTTTGGTCAACGTCACGCTTGGTTGCCGTCAGAGCCTGAAGAGATCGCATGGTTTGTACTCGCTGCGCGTGAACAAGCTTTTCAACATCGCAGCCAGGAATCGTCACGGCAAGCGCGAGCTTCATGGCTAGTTCGTTGCGCGTTTCGGCGTTCGCCGGCGTTGCCGACTCGAGCCATTGCATCGCCTCAAGCTCCCCGGCTGATGTGGCGCGGTAGCGGGTCTGCCCAAACTCGGTAGCCTCGGCAACCTCGACAAGCCCGTCACGTTCCAGACGCTCGAGGGTCGAATAGATTTGGCCGATGTTGATTTGCCAGCTTCCGCCTGTGCGAGATTCGATCTCTTGGCGAAGTTGGTAACCGTGACACTCACCCATGGTGAGCACCGCGAGGATGCTTGCTCTAACACTCATGAAACAATATATACATACTTAGTATGTATTAAGCAAGTTACCCGGTAATCGAGTCCCAGCCAGCCTCATCCAGAGGCAAATCGTCTAGGTAAACGCCCGAACCTTCTGCAACAACACCAATCGGCTTGAAGGCTCGAGGAATCTCAACATCAGGGCCAAAGGTCGCCAGCAAAGAGTGGTCTTCTCCCCCACCCAAGACCCAGTCACGAGCCTGAACACCGAGACGCATCGCAACATCGTCGAGCATTGCTTCGAAACCTTGAAGGTCACGCGAGTTGATCACAAGCTTCACCCCCGAAGCCTTAGCGATTCGCGCAGCGTCCTTCGCAAGGCCGTCTGAGACGTCAAGCATCGCAGTCGCGTTCAAGCCCACCCCTGCAGCAATTGGAGGCTCAGGGCGCCTCTGAACGTCCACCAGGGCGTCATAAGCGCTGATTGCGTCAGAGTCCCCCGAAAACAGCAGTGAAAGCCCTGCAGCAGCCCTGCCCAAGGTGCCAGCAACCGCCAAAACATCGCCGGGCTTAGCACCCGAGCGCAAGATTGGTTCGCGGCCTTCAAGGTCGCCGTGAGCAGTGACCGAGATAAAGACCTGATCGGCCGCCGCGAGGTCTCCCCCAACAACGCCGCAGCCCGGAGCCAACTGCTCGCAGGCAGCCTTCAAGCCATCGGCGAAGTCTTCGAGAAAGGTGATTGGTGTCGATCCTGGCACGGCGATCGCGACAACCAAAGACGTCGGACGCGCTCCCATGGCAGCGACGTCAGACACATTGGTGGCGACAGCCTTCCAACCCAAATCAAAACCCGTGGACCAATCCAACCTGAAGTCGTGACCCTCGATCATGGTGTCGGTGGTGACAACGAATCGTCCGTCGGCCGAGTTGATTACAGCCGAGTCATCACCCGAGCCAACCACTGCGTATTCGCTCGAATTCAAACGCGAAACAGTGCGCTTCAAGCTCTCGTTTTCGCCCAGTTCGGCGACGGTGGGAATGTTGGTCACAAACCAAAGGTAGCCTGTTCTTGATGAAGAAATTGGTGTTATTGGCAGTTGCGACCCTCGTCTTGAGCGGTTGCGCTGGCACGGTCAACATTGACCCAGCCCCCGATGCAAACAACCCAACCTGCGCCGAAGTTATAGTTCGTCTGCCAAACACTGTCGAAGGTCTTGGCAAGCGCGTTACTGGCTCCCAAGCGACCGCGGCCTGGGGCGACCCGGCGAGCGTGTTGCTACGCTGCGGGCTTGAGCCTGTCTTTTCGAGCAGGCTGACCTGCGTCACGCACGCCGGAATCGACTGGTTGGTTGACGACACCGAAGCGCCAAACTACCGATTCATAACCTTCGGCCGAAGCCCAGCCGCCGAAGTGATTATGGATTCAAAGATCCTGTCGGGAGCGAGCGTGCTTGATGCCATCGCTCCATCGATGAAGTACCTGCCGAGCACCCGCAACTGCGGTTAGAGCGCGAGCTCGATTAGTTCGGTAATCAGCGACTTGTAATCGATTCCGGATGCCTTCCAGAGGCTCGGGAACATGCTTAGGCGCGTGAAGCCCGGCATGGTGTTGATCTCGTTAACGATGAAGCCGCTTTTAGTGAGGAAGAAGTCGACTCGGCTCAAGCCTTCACCGCCGATGGCAGCGAAAGCCTTTCTTGCGATTGCTTGCATTTCTTGTAATTCGTTTTCGGTGAGGTCGGCGGGGATTACTAAGTCCACACTGTCTTCGTCGATGTATTTGGCTTCGAAGTCGTAGAACTCTCGACCCTTGACGATGATCTCGCCGGCGACGCTAACTCGGGTTGGTTCACCGTTGCGCCCTTCGAGCACGGCGACCTCGACTTCACGGCCAACGACTCCTCGTTCGACCACGAGCTTGTCGTCTTCTTCGAAGGCTTTGGCAACCGCGGTGCCGAAGTCGGCCATGTCGCTGACCTTGCTCACGCCAACGCTAGAACCGGCGCGGGCTGGCTTGACGAATAGCGGTAGTGAGCCGAGGCCCTTGACGGCTTCGAGAGCGGTTTCTGGGTCACGCATCCACTTGGACTTGCGGATCACAACATGAGGCGTCACGGGCACGCCAGCTGCCTCAAACAGGGCCTTGGTGAACTCTTTGTCCATACCGGCTGCGCTGGCTAGGACTCCGTTGCCTACGTAAGGGAGGTCGAGGAGTTCGAAGAATCCCTGGATCGTGCCATCTTCGCCAAAGGGGCCGTGCAGGACGGGGAAAACTACATCGATTTTGCCGGCGGGTTCGCCGTTGATAGCGATTTCACGGTTCGGCAACCAGGTGATGGTTTTGCCCTCGAACTCGACGGTCGGGAGTTTCTCTTTGTTGAGAGCCCACTTCTCGGTGTCGTCTTCGGCAGGCACAAAAATGCCGCTCTTGGTGATGCCGACTGGCACTACTTCGAACTTGTCGCGATCGATTGCTCCCAGGACACCGCCGGCGGTGACGCACGAAATCTCGTGTTCAGATGAACGACCACCGAAGACTAGGGCAACGCGCAACTTGGCCATTACTCGCCCTGGGGTTCGTCGGTTTCGTGAGTTAGGTGAGGGGCGATGTCTCTAGGGTTCATCTCGCCGTCCATCACGAGCTTGACCTGCTCAACGATCGGCATCTTGATGCCCTTGGCTTCTGCCAGCGCGAGGATCGGGGCAACAGACGAGAGGCCTTCGGCGGTTTGACTTAGTCGCTTGGTGACCTCTCGGAGGGTGTAGCCCTTGCCGAGCATTTCACCGGCCTTGAAGTTGCGGCTAAGCGGTGACTCTGAGGTTGCGATCAGGTCGCCCATGCCAGCTAGACCGACCATGGTCTTCTTTTTTGCGCCGTAGGCAACGGCAAATCTCGAGATCTCGGCAAGGCCGCGGGTGATGATTGATGCCTTGGTGTTTTGGCCGTAACCGACACCGTTGACGATTCCGACGGCGACCGCGATCAGGTTCTTGAGGATTCCACCGAATTCGGTGCCGACCACGTCCTTGTTGGTGAAGGTGGTGAAGTAGGTGTTGCTCGCCACCGAGGCAACTTGGCTCGCGTTGTCGATGCTCGAGCAGGCAGCGACCGATGCTGCCGGCTCTTCGGCGGCGATCTCAAGCGAGAGGTTTGGGCCAGAAACGACCACGATTTGATCTTCTGGAAAACCAAGAATCTCGCGCATGACCTCACTCATGCGAAGGCCGGTTTCTTTCTCGACGCCTTTCATAAGGCTCACCAGGATGGCGTCCTTAGGAATGAATTGACCCCAGAGAAGGAGGTTGTCACGAAGCGCCTGCGAAGGGACGGCGAGGTAAACCTGCGTTGCGCCTGCAAGCACCTCTTCAGGGTCATTCGATGCCCGAAGGTTTTGCGGTAGTCGCACGCCCGGCAGGTAGTCGCCATTGCGGTGTAGTTTGTTGATTTCGTCGGCAACATCCTCACGGCGAGCCCAGACCATTACATCGTTGTCGCCATCGGCCAAGACCTTAGCGAAGGTGGTGCCCCAAGCGCCAGCGCCCATCACAACGAGCTTCATCAGTGAGAACCCTTCTTGAAATTGCCGGTGTTCGGCAGACCTTCGGCTCGTGAATCGTAGAGGTTTGCCGGCGCCTTTTCGCCGCGCACCTCAGCGGTTAGCTTAAGAATCTCTTGCATCACCACGTCGGTCGCTTCGAGAAGCTCGGCGTTGCTGAGCTTGCGTCCGCGGAACTTGTCGAGGTTGACCTCTTTGCCGATGATGATTCGGCAGGCGTGCCACGGCTGAGGCAGAAACTTTTTGCCATAGGTCGGCATAATCGCCTCGGTTCCCCACTGACCGAGAGGAATCACCGGTGTTCCAGTTTCGAGAGCGAGTCGAACGGCGCCTGGGCGACCCTTCATCGGCCAACCCTCAGGGTCACGGGTGAGCGTGCCCTCGGGGAAGATTGTGATCACTCGGCCGGCGTCAAGAAACATCTTGGCGGCGTCCATCGGTTCAGAGTTGACTCGGCCGTTGCGGTAAACAGGGATCTGACCGCAGGCTCGTAGTATCGGGCCCAGCACTGGAACGTTGAATAGCGGGCCTTTCGCGAGAAAGTGCGGGCCGCGCTTGAGCTTGAAGAAGGTCATGTAGGCGACCGCTAATGCGTCTAGGTAGGTGACGTGGTTGCCGGCGAGAATGTAGGCGCCGGTCGGCGGAACATTCTCTTTTCCTTTGAGCAGCTTCACGTTGAACAAAAGGCGCATGACCATGCCGAGGACTCTCGCAACGAGTTGCATGAGGAATGGTCGATCGGCTCCGGTTAGCACCGGCATTTTGAGTTCGCGATTTGCGCGCTTCTTGGATGCCATCTTTACTCGCTGTAGGTGAAGTCCGCGCCGAGGTCTTCGAGCTTTTGCAAGAAGTGTTCGTAACCACGAGAAATGAGCTGAACGTTGGTGACGTTCGAGGTGCCTTCGGCAGCCAACGCTGCAACCATGTGGCTAAAACCGCCGCGAAGGTCAGGAACCCGGATGTCGGCTGCGGTTAGCTTGGTCGGGCCAGAAATCGAAGCCGAGTGGTTGTAGTTGCGCTGGCCGAAGCGGCAGGGGTTGCCGCCGAGGCACTCGCGATAAATCTGAATCTGCGCGCCCATCTCAACCAGGGCCTCGGTGAAGCCGAAACGGTTTTCGTAAACGGTCTCGTGAATGATGCTGAGGCCCTTGGCCTGGGTCAACGCGACGACGAGTGGCTGCTGCCAGTCGGTCATGAAGCCGGGGTGAACGTCGGTCTCGATGACCACCGGGTTTAGCTCGCCACCGGGGTGGTAGAAACGAATACCTTCGTCTTCGATTTCGAAGGCACCGCCCACCTTGCGGAAGACGTTAAGGAAGGTCATCATCTCCTGCTGCTTGGCACCCCCGACGAAAATGTCGCCTTTGGTGGCCAAGGCTGCCGCCGCCCAAGATGCGGCTTCGTTGCGGTCGAAGAGTGCTCGGTGGCTGTAACCGGTGAGTGACTCAACGCCCTCGATGCGAATAACGCGGTCAGTATCAACCGAGATGATTGCGCCCATCTTTTGCAGGATTGCGATGAGGTCCATGATTTCTGGCTCGATGGCTGCACCCGAAAGTTCGGTGAGGCCTTCGGCTCTCACCGAGGTGAGTAGCACCTGCTCGGTGGCGCCGACGCTCGGGTAGGGCAGGCTGACCTTTGCGCCCTTGAGTCCGTCGGGGGCACTCATGCGAATACCGTTTGGCTGCTTGTCGATTACGGCGCCAAAGTTGCGGAGTACTTCTAGGTGAAAGTCGATTGGGCGGTCGCCGATGTGGCAGCCACCGAGGTCGGGAATGAACGCCTCGCCCAGCTGGTGCAGGAGCGGGCCGCAGAACAGGATCGGGATTCTCGACGAGCCGGCGTGGGCGTCGATGTCAACCATGCGAGCCGATTTCACGTTGGTTGGGTCGAGCTTCATCGTGCCGTCTTCGGCAAAGTCGATTGCGACGCCGTGAAGCTTCAGAAGGTTTGAAACGACTTCGACATCGCTGATGTGCGGAACATCGCGCAGTTCGCTCGGGGTGTCGCCAAGCAGGGCGGCAACCATGGCCTTGGTGACTAGGTTTTTTGCGCCCTTGAGGTCAACTCGACCCTTTAGAGGCTTGCCGCCTCTTACGGTGATCTGGCTCATTAGGCTCCCTTAGCAGGCAGTGTCTTGGGTCTCCAAGACTCTCGCTTTGCCTCAAAATCGGTGATCGACTGTTCGTCTCGCAGGGTGAGCCCGATGTCATCGAGCCCTTCAAGTAGACGCCACCTAG
>JBILRS010000115.1:0-4406 GCA_044372535.1 Rhodoluna sp. | reverse complement strand
TCTATCACTTTTTGGACTTTGGATTTCCCAAAGCTTGCAAAAATTGAAGGAAAAGAGCGCGCAATAGATATCTTTTGGTCTGTGATTTTAAAACGAAAAACGATGATTGTTGACGCCACAATCGCGACCGTCGTTATTAACCTGATAGCGCTTGCAACGTCGATATACTCAATGCAGGTTTATGATCGAGTTATACCCCGTGCCGGCTATGCCACGCTGTTAGTTTTAACAGCAGGAATGGTCTTTGCGCTGATCGTTGATATGGTCATTCGCAACACGCGCGCAATGATGATTGACCGTGAGGCTGGCAATATTGATAGCGAAATATCAGAGTTTTTCTACGCGCGAATGCAGTCAGTAAGGCTTGATGCTCGGCCCGCATCGGTGGGAACCATGGCGGCGCAACTTCGTGGAACAGACCAAGTTCGTTCGCTTATGTCTTCGGCCAGCCTGTTCGTAATTGCCGATTTACCCTTCGCCTTTTTGTTTATGGCTGTAATGGCTTGGTTGGGTGGGGTTGTTGCTATTGTCCCCCTAATAGCATTCCCGTTAGCACTTGGCCTAGCAGGACTGATGGCTCGGTTCATCCGTGAAGATACGGCTGCGGCTCAGGTTACCGGAAATCGCAAGAATGGCCAGCTTGTCGAGGCTTTGGATGCAGCTGAGACCATCAAGGCGAACTCTGGCGGTTGGCACATGCTTGCTAACTGGAACCGGCTAAATGATGAAGTGTATGGTCACGATATTCAAGTGAAGCGTTGGTCGACGCTCTCGGGGTCCAGCTTTTCGCTAATACAGCAGCTTTCCTATGTCGGCGTCGTCTGCGTTGGGGCCTTCCAGGTTGCGAGCGGTAATATGACAATGGGCGCAGTAATTGCGTGCTCCATCCTTAGTGGCAGGGTAAATGGTCCGCTTATTGCCTCGCTTCCGAACCTTATAGTTCAATGGGGCTATGCTCGCTCATCGCTTGCCGCTCTAGACGGCATCTTGACGATGCCAAGCGACCAACCAACGGACTTTGCAGCGGTTCGCCAAACCAAAATTCGGGGTAGCCTGCAATTTGAAAATGTTAAGTTTGCGCACCAAGGAAGTCGGCATGGATTAAATTTACCAAGTTTGAAAATTACACCAGGCGAGCGTATTGGTATTATTGGACCAGTGGGCTCGGGTAAATCAACGCTGCTGAAGCTAATGGCTGGCTTATATGCGTCAAACGAAGGGCATGTATTGCTCGATGGTGTAGATGTTCGGCAGATTGCCGAAGAAGACTTAAGAAGCCAGGTTTGTTATTTTCCGCAGCATTACCGCCTGATAACCGGGTCGCTTCGAAGTAACCTGAACTTAGGGCTGGCCGCGCAGGATGATGAGAAGCTGCTAGAAGCAGCCTCCAAAACCGGGCTGGCTGAACTTGTCAAAAATCACCCCATGGGTCTCGATCTACCTATTTCTGAGGGCGGCAATGGGCTTTCAGGGGGACAGCGCGTTCAAGTTGGGCTGACGCGCCTACTTCTTGCAAAGCCAAAGCTTCTGCTCCTAGATGAGCCAACTGCAAACCTTGACCAAGAGAGCGAGGCACGCATTCTTGCGGCTATCCTCGAAGCTATTGGGCTTCAATGTACGCTCGTTTTTGTCACGCACAAGCTACCGCTAGTCAATCTGGTTAATCGCCTAATTGTTGTCACAAATGGCCAAATTTCCTTGGATGGTCCAACCAATGCTGTGTTGGAAAGATTGAGGCCAAAGACCGAAAAAACCACCCATTCTGGGCAGCGTATCGTTGTCAGAGGGCAAAACCATGTCTAATCTAAGCTCTTCCCGCAGCATAATTTCGCTCACAGCGCTGGCAATACTTGGCTTTATAGCATGGGCCAGTTTAGCTGAAATAGATCAGGTAAGCCGCGCTACAGGGCAGGTTATTCCATCTGGCCGTGTGCAAATAGTCCAGAGCACGGATGGCGGGGTCATCGAAACTATCGGCGTTAAAGAAGGTGACCGCGTTGCGAAGGGACAGATCCTTGTCACGCTCGATCGCATCCGGCTTAGCGCTGCAGTTGACGAAAGTAGAGCTAAAGTAGCGTCATTGAAGACCGCAAAGGCGCGAATGGAGGCAGAGCTTTTTGATAAGCCGCTTGTATTTACAGATGATGTCAAAGCTTTTCCGCTGTTCATGGCCAATCAGCGAGAGTTACTCGCCAAGCGACGCGCGGCCCAGATACAGGATATCGCAGCCCTGAACCGAATGCTGTCGCTAGTTCGGCAGGAGCTGACAATGAACCAGCCGCTTGTCGAATATGGAGATGTAAGTCGATCTGAAGTTCTTCGTCTGGAACGATCCGTTGCTGACATTGAGGGACAAATCGCAAATCGGAAAAATAAGTACCTTCAAGATCTACAGGCGGAATATGCCAAAGTCGACGATGAGCTGGTTATTGCGGAGCAGACGCTGACCCAACGTGAGGTCGCCTTGCAGGATACGATCCTTGAAGCCCCAACCGATGGCATAGTCAAAAATGTCCGTCTAACGACTATTGGAGGAGTTTTGCGGCCATCCGACGAAGTTTTGCAAATCGTTCCGACTGGCGAAGAATTGATTGTGGAGGCAAAAGTCTCCCCATCAGATATTGCTTTTGTGCTTATCGGGCAATCCGCGTCTGTCAAATTCGACACGTATGATGCCTCTGTTTACGGCCCAGCAGATGGCCGAGTAATTTACATCAGCCCCGACACCATCGCCGAGCAGAAGCCGAACGGCGAGCAACTTTATTACCGTGTTCATATCAGGGTGGATACGAAAATTATGCGTCCGCGTGCCGGCGAGAAAATTGAAATCCAACCCGGGATGACTTCTACGATTGAAATTTTAACGGGAAGCAACACGGTCCTAAAGTATCTGCTCAAGCCCATTATCAAAACTGTGGGCCAGTCCTTTGATGAGCGATAGGATTCGAACTGGCCTGCAGTCTTGTTTTTAGCCCAAATCCTGATCGAGGCATGGCGGCGACATTACAACACTATAAGGCCGCACAGCTCGCTTGGCTATCGCCCACCCGCACCAGAGGCCGCTCCTTGGCCAGTGCCGCCAGATATGAACGAAAACCGACGCCCTGCGTTTCTGTGCCTTGTGCAGAGCCAGTGCCAATATCCTGTGCTAGACATTCTGTGCCAAGCACTGAAGCACTGGCTAGGGGACGCTTCGTAAGTGGACAAGTGGCCGAGTGGTTTAAGGCAACGGTCTTGAAAACTGTCGTGGGTGGAAGCTCACCGTGGGTTCGAATCCCACCCTGTCCGCCAAAAACAAGGGTTTTCAGCGAATAAATTCCTAGAAACGCTACAGTTACCATAACCGCTCCCCGATAAAGTCGTGATTGCAAAGGTGCCGAGCTTGCTGGTGCAGCCGGAGACAATTGGCCAAATGGCACTCCCCACCATACCCGCTGCAGCTATTGTGGCTGTATTCAGCCCCCCCCGGGGGTAGGGCCGAGCAACCTGTGATTGTCACGGGCTACGTCCGCACGAATTTTTTTTGAAACTGATTTAATTAACAACGGGTCTTTGCTGGACCCAAGTGATATTTAGCAGCCTTGGGCTGCCATATGACGTTGTTGCTCACCGTTCACAAGTGTGTTGCAATTAGCGCAAAGGAACAATAGAATTCAGAAGATATTGCTTTCCATTAAAATTTAGCGAATAGCAAGAAAAATTGCTGTCAAGGATTAAAGATCAATGGCTTATTTAGTAGCGGGAGAAGATGCTCCCTTTAGTATTTCGAAAGTCGATCTGAATTTTTACGTCCGATATGGATACTCATCGGGGATAGTAAAAAATGCAAATATTACTGTAAACGGTGTTTTATATCCCGACTACGTCTATGTGCGGGCTCGTTATAATGGGAATGAGTACGAACTGAGCCTGCTTGGATCTGGCATAATCGGCAATTGGTCGTCCGGCATAACGGCAGGAACGATTCAGTTGATCACTGAGTATGATAATAGTGAATCTGAAACCTTGTGGGCAGCCTGGGGTTTAAGCCTTAGGGCTGTGGATGTTTACAATGCAGCCTTCACCTCGTCTAATTCCGACGATCGGGCATTGATTGCAGAAGCACTCAATGGGAACGACACTTTAGCTGGGTCCGATGGGGATGATTACTTCATTGGGTATGGCGGGAACGATACAATTTATGGTGGAGAAGGAAACGATTCCTTAGCAGGTGCGTCAGGGAATGATACGATCGACGGGGGATACGGCGTTGATCAAGCGTTTTATGCTGGTTCTCGCGCTTCGGCTTCGGTGATCCGCAACGCTAATGGCACCCTTACTGTTGCGACCAGCGCTGAGGGTAGCGACACGCTTCTCAATGTTGAGCAACTGCGTTTCACCGACGGTCTTTACTCGTTTAGTTTCGC
>JBILRS010000106.1:0-2871 GCA_044372535.1 Rhodoluna sp. | reverse complement strand
TGCGCTCCTAGGCTGCGGAGTTCAATCTGAGTGACGCCCCTTAGCAAGGTGTCCACGGCACTAAAGATCGGTTGTCCTCTACGCCGATTTACAGCTAAAGAAACTATCCCCGAAAGGATCACGTGTCTAAAACTTCACGTACCCGTAGCAAGACTCGTTTGTCTCGCGCCCTAGGAATTGCACTTACCCCGAAGGCAGCCAAGTACCTCGAGAAGCGTCCATATGGACCAGGCCAGCACGGCCGCACCAAGCGCAAGACCGACAGCGACTTCGCGGTTCGTCTTCGCGAGAAGCAGCGTCTACGCGCTCAGTACGGCATTCGCGAAGCCCAGCTTCGCAACGTCTTCGCTGAGGCCAAGCGCACCGAAGGTCTAACCGGTGAGAACCTAGTTGAACTACTAGAAATGCGTCTTGACGCTCTAGTGCTTCGCTCAGGCATCGCTCGCACCATCGCACAGGCTCGTCAGATGGTTGTTCACCGTCACATCCTCGTGAATGGTGAGCGCGTTGACCGCCCATCGTTCCGCGTGAAGCCAGGCCAGACGATCCACGTCCACGAGAAGTCAGAAAAGACTGAGCCTTTCCAGGTTGCAGCTGCTGGCGGACACGTTGACGTTCTTCCTCCGGTCCCTGGTTACCTAGACGTTCAGCTAGATCGACTTCAGGCAACACTTACCCGCCGCCCAAAGCGCGCCGAGGTTCCTGTTACCTGTGAAGTTCAGCTCGTCGTCGAGTACTACGCAGCCCGATAGTTGTAAGGAGACCCGTTGAGTGGTGGAGAGATAGCGGCAATCATTGCTGCCAGTGCTTTTGCTTTGTTCATTTTGTTCACTGCAATTCCTCTGGTTAAGCTCGGTCGCCTTCTAGACGAAACGAGCGCATCAGTGCGCGAGCTTTCCGATGGCGTCGCGCCACTACTCACGGGTCTAACCGATACCGTTACCGAAACCAACAAGCAACTAGCTCGCATCGACGTGATCACTGAAAACGTTGCTGAAGTTTCGCAAAACATCAACTCGCTCGTGGCAGTTTTCACCGCAAGCGTTGGTTCACCACTCCTGAAAATTGCTGGGTTTGCCAAGAGCCTCAGCGGTTTCTTTATGTCGAACAAGAAGTAGGAACAAATGAAGCGCGGATTTTGGTTGATTTCCGGAATAGCCATCGGCCTTGTTGCGGCTCGCCGCCTTGCCGAAAACCCAAAGGCTCAGGCAGTCGTTGACGACGCCGCTCGCCGCGCCAAAGAGTTCGGTACTGCTGTCAGTGAGGGCTTCAAGGAGCGCGAGGCAGAGATCTCTGTTACCCCGAAGAGGGCTCCTGCCGCTCGTAAACCAGCCGCGCGCAAGCCAGCTGCTAAGCGCCCAGCGGCCAAGAAGCCTGCACCCAAGAAGAGCTAACCCTCGTGAAGACCGCCGAGATCAGACGGCGCTGGCTCGCCTTTTTTGAATCAAAGAATCACGTTGTGGTGCCTAGCGCATCCCTGATTAGCGAAGACCCAACCCTACTGTTCACGGTTGCCGGCATGGTGCCGTTCATTCCATACATGTCTGGTTTGGTGCCAGCCCCATACGGGCGCGCAACCAGCGTGCAGAAGTGCGTTCGAACTCTAGACATTGAAGAGGTCGGCAAGACCACTCGTCACGGCACCTTTTTTCAGATGAACGGAAACTTCTCGTTCGGAGACTACTTCAAGCGCGAGGCAATCGGCTACGCCTGGGAGTTCCTAACCTCACCTCAGAGCCAAGGTGGACTGGGCCTCGACCCAGAGATCCTCTGGGTGACTGTTTACAAAGACGATGACGAGTCGATCGGTATCTGGCGCGAAGTCGCAGACATTCCGCTAGAGCGCATTCAGCGCCGCGGCATGAAGGATAACTTCTGGTCCACCGGCCAACCGGGTCCTTCGGGTCCTTGCAGCGAGATCTATTACGACCGCGGGCCAGCTTATGGCCCAGAGGGTGGCCCAGAGGCCGATGAAGATCGTTACATCGAGATCTGGAACTTAGTCTTCATGCAGTACGAGCGCGGTGCTGGTGGCGGCAAAGAGGATTACCCAATTCTGGGAGAGTTGCCAAAGAAGAACATCGACACCGGCATGGGCCTCGAGCGAGTGGCGTTCCTCATGCAGGGTGTAGAGAACCTATACGAAATCGATGAAGTTCGACCCGTGCTCGACCTAGCAGCCAAGCTTTCCGGCAGGGCTTACGGTGCAAACGAGGACGATGACGTGCGACTGCGCGTTGTTGCAGACCACGTGCGCTCTGCACTGATGCTTATCGGAGACGGCGTTTCACCTGGCAACGACGGCCGCGGCTATGTGCTTAGACGACTGCTGCGACGAGCTGTGAGAGCAATGCGACTCCTCGGGGTAGATAAGCCAGTTTTCGCAGAGCTTTTCACGGCTTCGAAAGACGCAATGAAAGAGTCTTACCCCGAACTAGACGCGGAATTTGGTCGCATCAAGACCACTGCAATCGCCGAAGAAGAAGCCTTCCTTCGCACCCTAGTCTCGGGTTCAGCAGTGTTGGACACAGCTCTCGCGGAGGTTTCTGCCAGCGGAGCGAAGTCCCTTGACGGCTCCGCAGCTTTCCTTCTTCACGACACCTACGGGTTCCCGATCGATCTAACTCTAGAGATCGCCGAAGAGGCGGGTCTTACGGTTGACCGAGACGGCTTTACCGCACTCATGAAGGAGCAGCGCGACCGCGCTAAAGCCGACGCAAGAGAGAAGAAGCTCGGAGGCACCGACCTCTCTATCTACAGCGAGTTCCGCGCACTGGGTACCACAAAGTTCACCGGTTATGAGGAACTCGAGACCGAAGCTAGGGTTTTGGGCCTGATCGCAGACGGAAGCGTTGCGAAGTCGATCAAGTC
>JBILRS010000026.1:0-16661 GCA_044372535.1 Rhodoluna sp. | reverse complement strand
GATGCTTTCGATGAGTAAGTTTTCGAGTTCGCTGTTTGTAGCCATTTCCCCCTGCTTTCTTAGCAAATTGTTAGCTCTACTATAGCCGCCAGGCCGGCAGCTTCCACTTGAAGATTATGGCCATGAAGCGCACCAGGATGATCAGCAACGCTGTGCTTGTGATGGCGATTGTGTTTTCGACTTGAAGCTCTTCGAGACCCCACAGGATCCACGCACCGCCGAAAGCCATTAGCGCGTAGGGCTGGTGGTCGTTTACGGCTCGAGGGATCTCGTTCACCAAGACATCGCGGATGATTCCGCCGAATACCGCGGTGATTACGGCCATGAGCGCTGCCATCAGTGGCGAGAGCCCGGCGTCCAGGGCCAACTGAGCTCCGGTTGTTGCGAAGAGACCGAGGCCAATGGCGTCTGGCCATTCCATGGCTCGCTGGGTGATCTCGATGTGACGGGCCCTAAAGAACAGTGGAGTGACAACACCGACGCCGATGATCAGCCAAACCCACTGTTCGTTTTGCATCCAGAAGAAAGTAGTTTTGCCGAGCAGAAGATCGCGGATTGTTCCGCCACCAAAGGCAGCGATTCCGGCAATTAGGACTACGCCGAAGACGTCAAGCTTCTTGCGGGCGGCTTCGATAATGCCCGAAGCGGCGAACGCTAAGACCCCTAGGACTTCAAGGACGGTCAGCACTGTCGACCACGTTCTTGACTAGCATTGCGCGAGTCATCGGGCCAACACCGCCAGGGTTCGGGCTCAGGTAACCGGCGACCGCAGCGACGTCTGGGTGAACATCGCCGAGCAGGGTTGCGCCATCGGCACCTTCGACTCTCGTGACTCCGACATCGAGCACGGCAGCACCTGGCTTGATCCACTCCGGTTGCACGAAGTGGGCAACACCGACGGCAGCGATGACGATGTCGGCTCGCTTGATGATGTGCTCTGGATCTTTGGTTGCCGAGTGCACCATCGTGACTGTCGAGTCGATGCCCTTGCGGGTCATCAGCAATCCGAGTGGGCGACCAACGGTGATGCCGCGGCCGATGATTGCCACCTCGGCACCTTTGGTTTTGATGTCGTAGCGGTTCAGGAGCTCAACGATTCCTGCCGGAGTGCAGGGCAGCGGCGAGTTGAGCTCTTGGTTCACTCCGAGCACCAACTTGCCGAGGTTGATTGGGTGCAGGCCGTCGGCATCTTTGGCTGGGTCGATCAGTTCGAGCATCTCGTTGGCGTCGATGCCAAAAGGCAGTGGCAACTGCAAGATGTAGCCGGTGACGTCGTTTGCACTGTTGAGGTCTCGAATCGCGGCACGGACATCGGCTGCGCTGGCGGTGTTAGGTAAGTCGATACGCACGCTGTGAACGCCAACCTCGGCGCAGTCGCGATGCTTGCCGGCTACGTAGACATGACTACCGGGGTCATCGCCCACCAGAAGTGTGCCTAGTCCTGGGGTGATTCCGCGTTGCTTCAGCGCGACGACTCGCTCGGTAAGTTCTGCCTTGATGGCCCTGGCAACCGCCAAGCCGTCTAGCTTGATTGCAGTCATTACCAGTTCTCGAGGCCTGCGTAGAGCGGGTAAGCCTCGGTGAGCTTGCGCACGCGAGCCTGCAGGGCAGGTACATCTGGGTTCGGCATCAAAACGTGAGCGATGATGTCGGCCACCTCGGTGAACTCTTCGGCTCCGAAGCCGCGGGTTGCGAGCGCAGGGGTTCCGATGCGAACACCCGATGTGACCATTGGTGGTCGCGGGTCGTTCGGAACCGAGTTGCGGTTCACGGTGATGCCGACTTCGTGCAGAAGATCTTCGGTCTCTTGGCCGTTGATTGGAGCGTTGCGAAGGTCCACGAGCACTAGGTGAACCTGGGTTCCACCGGTCAGAACCTGCACGCCGTTTGCTGCTACGTCTGGCTGGGTTAGTCGCTCGGCGATTAGGTGAGCACCTTCTAGGGTGCGCTGCTGGCGTTCCTTGAACTCCGGGGCGGCTGCGGCCTTGAAAGCGACTGCCTTGGCTGCCACTACGTGCATCAGCGGGCCACCCTGCTGGCCTGGGAACACCGAAGAGTCAATCTTCTTGGCGTACTCTGCCTTGCAGAGAATGAGTCCTGAGCGAGGCCCTGCGAGGGTCTTGTGAACCGTGGTCGAGACCACGTCGGCGTAAGGGACTGGGTTCGGGTGCAGGCCGGCTGCGACTAGCCCGGCGAAGTGAGCCATGTCGACCCAGAGCTTTGCGCCAACCTCGTCGGCGATCTTGCGGAACTCGGCGAAGTCGAGGTGACGGCTGTAAGCCGACCAACCTGCGATCAGAACGTGAGGCTTCACCTCGTGTGCTCGCTCGCGCACGATGTCCATGTCGATGAGGAAGTTGTCTGGGTTCAGGCCGTAGGCGTGAGCTTCGTACATCTTGCCCGAGAAGTTCAGGCGCATGCCGTGGGTGAGGTGGCCGCCGTGGGCGAGCTCTAGGCCGAGGATCCTGTCGCCAGGGTTGGCGAGTGCCATCAAGACGGCCGCGTTTGCGCTGGCGCCCGAGTGTGGCTGAACGTTTGCGTGCTCGGCACCAAACAGCTCCTTAGCGCGGTCACGAGCTAGGTTCTCGGCGATGTCCACTGCTTCACAGCCACCGTAGTAGCGCTTGCCCGGGTAACCCTCGGCGTATTTGTTGGTGAGCACTGAACCCTGGGTTTCGAGAACAGCTCGGCTAACGAAGTTTTCGCTCGCGATCATCTCGAGGGTGTGGCGCTGGCGGTTTAGCTCTGCGTCTAGAACAGCAGCGATTTCTGGGTCAACTTCGCTGAGCGGAGAGTTGAAAGTTGTTGGCAACTTGGACATTTTCGGGGCTCCTACGTTTTTGGTTGTGATTCGGCCCAGGCGCACGACCAAAATACCTATCGCTCCCCGATGGAAACCCATCTTTAGCGCCGGTTGCGATGCTCCAATTCTAGCGAATCGCGCTACGCGACACGATTTTCAGGGGTTTTCCGCAGAACTGAACATGAATGTCGGAGGCAGTAAGTAAAATCGAATAGTTCGCAAAAGCGAATACCGGGAGAGAAAACACATGGAACCACCAGTCATCATCGGCTTAGCCATGATTGTCGCCGGCCTCGGCCTGGCAGGGTGGATCGCCTACACCGTTCTGCATCAGCGCAAAGAAGAGCGCCGAAGAAGCGAAGACTAGTTAAACTTGAGCGCATGAATGCGCACTGGGTTTTGACCATCATCTGCAAAGACCAACCCGGAATCGTGCACGCCGTAACAGGCGCAATTGTGGCCGCAAACGGCAACATCACCGAGTCTTCGCAATTCTCTTCGGACGACACCGGACGCTTTTTCATGCGACTCCAGATCGAATCGAACTCGGCACGCACCCACCTCGAGGCAACACTTGCCCCTGTCGCCGAGCAGTACGACATGGAGTTCGCACTCGACCAGGTTGGTCGAAAGCTGAAGACGCTCGTCCTTGTTTCTAAGAGCGCGCACTGCCTCAACGACATCCTCTTTCGCCAGCGTGCCGAACAGCTGCCGATCGAGATTCCTGCAATCTTCAGCAACCACGGTGAGCTCGCCTCGCTAGCTGAGTTTTACGGGCTGCCGTTTGAAGAGCACGCCGTGACCGACGCTGGCTCGAAGGCTGCCTTTGAGCACATGCTGCGCGACTACATTCATGCGGCCGGCATCGAGCTAATCGTTCTAGCCAGATTCATGCAGATTCTCTCGCCCGAGTTCGTTGCCGAATTCTCGGGCAAGATCATCAACATTCACCACTCGTTCCTGCCCGGTTTCAAGGGCGCAAACCCTTATGCCCAGGCTCACGCTCGCGGAGTCAAGCTGATTGGCGCAACCGCTCACTTTGTCACCGCCGACCTCGACGAAGGCCCGATCATCGAGCAGAACGTTGTTCGCGTTGACCACGGCGACTCTAAGTCAGAGCTTGTTTCGATGGGGCAGGACATCGAATCCAAGACTCTGACCCAGGCGATTCGCTGGTTTGCCGAGCACCGAGTGCTGCTCGACGGCGAGCGAACCATCATCTTCAGCTAGCCCAACTAGTGACGCAAGCGTCGGTAGGCGAAAAGCCCGCCGATCAACCCTGCGACTCCTAGAGCCCCAAAACCGAGACTCTGGTTGACCGGGTCACCTGCCGATACTCGCTCAGCGACCTTTACCTCTGCCTTTTCGACCGATTTTGTCGGTTCGACCGCAACGAGTGTGCGCTTTTGAAGAACTGACGACTTGGCTGCCTTCGGCGCGATAGTTTTTGCAGGTGGTTCTACCTTCGCCTTGACCGGTTTCAGCCCGGCCGCCACTGTCGTGCCAGTTGCCGCAGGCTTCTCGAGAGTCACAGTCTCAGACATAACACTCGAGCTCGGCCCAAGGTTTCCGGTAGCGTCGAGCACCACTCCCGAAGGAACCTCCAAGATCACTGTTCCGGCGGAGCAGTTGCTCGCAGTCACTCGGTAGGTGAGCCCGGGTAGCACGGTCGCAATCGAGAAACGACAACCGGTCGCTGTGCCACTGTGCGAGAGCGAGTCGAGCAATAGACCCTGAACTGGTTCGCTGAAGGCCAGCTCGAAGACCGGTTGCGGCTTGCGGGTGGTCACCGAGACAGCGACCGTAGGAGCAACGTCGTCGATGGCAACGACCTCAGAATCTAGGGCTACCACCGGCCCGAGGTTGCCTGCCGAGTCCTGCACGGCCTGAGCCTTTAGCCCGAGTGAGGCTGAAACACCCTGCGCGCAATCGGTAAGCCAAACCTGGTAGGTCAGGCCAGAGCCCGACACCTTGCTGAGCGAGCAACCATCACCGCGAACTATGAACGAACTTGAGTTCAGCCCAGTGACCGATTCGGTGAAAGTCAGCTCGAAACCGACCAAACCTGGGCGGCTGGTTGGACTCTTCACGAAAGAAGCGAGAGTGGGGCTATCGAGATCGAGGGCAACGAAGCCACTAGAAACCGCGGTCAAGGGGCCCGTGTTGCCGTTCAGGTCGCTAGCGGCGCCGGCCAAAATCGTGAGGTTCACGCTCGCGCCTGAGGCGCAGCCCGTCACGTTCACCGTGAAAACCGGGCCAACGCTCGAGATGGTGCCGACCTGGCAACCGGTGCCACTGGTCGCGAAACTCGCTGCACTGATGCCGGTCACGGCCTCATCGGCGACCACCTGAAACGGCAAAACTGCCAGATTGCTCGGTGTTGCCGGTGCCGTGATCGTGAAGTTCGGGTTCTTGCGGTCAAGCGAAACTTGGCTGGTGCTGGCCGAAACCAGCGGTCCACTGGTTGCTCCGGTGACCGAGTCGGCAGCAAGCGTGAGCCCGACGGTGCCATCTGAACAACCCGATACCACAGCCGAATAGCTCGTGCCCGAACCGGTGAGATTTGAAACGAAGCAACCGCCGGACGTCCCCGTTATAGCGAAATCGCCGAATTCAAGACCGAGAACCGACTGACTGAAGGTCAGATTGAATTGCACGGTGTTCTGGTTGCTACTAGAGCTCAGTGCGCTGAACGCCGTCACGGTCGGCGCGTAGGCGTAGGTAATTACCGCCCTGCCGTTGCCCGCGCGAAAGCCAGCCGAATGCGCGACCGATTTGGTGTAGTTCGCACTGGCAAAAGACGAACCGCCTCCGCCACCAGCGCCATCGGTGCCAGAAGAGATGCCGTCGCCGCCTCCGCCACCACCCCCGAAGTAGCCTCCCCCGCCACCACCGCCACCGCCGGCAGCACCATTGCCACCAGCGCCGCCGACTCCCTTAGCGCCTGCGGTACCCGAGGTAGCTGCCGAGCCGACACCAGCCGAACCGCCAGCGATTTGGCTACCTCCGCCACCGCCGGCAGGGCTAGTGCCATTGCCGGCTGAGGCGATCAGTGCGCCGCCCGGTGCTCCAGCGAGACCAACCCAACCTCCGGTGCCGCCACCGCCACCGGCAACAACAATTCGGTCGTCCAGAGCCGAGGTGAGGCGAATGTCGGTCGCTCCACCGCCAGAGCCTTCGTCGCCGCGTGAACCACCTGCGCTGCCACCACCGTTGTAACCGCCGGCTACCGAGGTGCCTTGTTTGCCGGCTCCCCCGACGTAAACCGACATCGAAGCGGGCACGGTTGAGAAGGTGCCGGTCACTCTGCCGCCTAAACCACCGTTTCGCCCGCCCTGAGCGCCGAGGAGCTCGAGACTCATCGACCTGGCCCCCGCCGGTGGCGCATAAACGTAAACGTCGCCGGTGTAGTCGAAGGTCACGGTGCAGAGGCCGTTACTGCAAACGGGTGCCGGCGTTGGGCTGGCTGCCTGCACCTGTGAGGTGAGGCCGATTGTTGCCAAAGAGATTGCGGCCGCGACAACTAGGTGCGGCCAACGACGTGAAGGTTTTCTATGTTTCATCCCAGAAATGTAAAACTCCCGCCGGAAACCGACGGGAGTTATACACAGATTTCTGACTAGGCCAGACGTGCCTTCAGGTTCTCGGCAAGAGTTGCCATGAATTCGTCGGTGGTCTGGAAGGCTTGTCCGTTGCCAACTAGCGCAGCGAGGTCCTTGGTCATGTGGCCAGACTCGACTGTCTTGATGATCACGTCTTCAAGAGTCTCAGCGAAGTGCTGAACCTCAGGTGTGCCGTCTAGCTTGGCGCGGTGCATGAGCCCGCGGGTCCAGGCGTAGATCGACGCGATCGGGTTGGTCGAGGTCTTCTTGCCTGCCTGCCAGTCGCGGTAGTGGCGAGTTACGGTGCCGTGAGCAGCTTCGGCTAGGGCGGTCTTGCCATCCGGAGTGGTTAGCACCGAGGTCATTAGGCCCAGCGAGCCAAAGCCCTGAGCAACGGTGTCGCTCTGTACGTCGCCGTCGTAGTTCTTGCAAGCCCAGACGTAGCCGCCCTCCCACTTGAGCGAAGCCGCGACCATGTCGTCGATCAGGCGGTGCTCGTAGGTTAGGCCGGCAGCTTTGAACTTGTCGGCGTACTCAGCGTCGAAGACTTCCTGGAAGGCGTCCTTGAATGCGCCGTCGTAGGCCTTCAGAATCGTGTTCTTGGTCGAAAGGTAGACCGGGTAGTTGCGGTCCAAGCCGTAGTTGAACGATGCGCGAGCGAAGTCGCGAATCGAGTCCATGTAGTTGTACATACCCATGGCAACGCCACCGTGCTCCGGGTAGTCGGCAACGGTCATGGTCACCGGCTCGCCCTCTTCGGGGGTCCAGGTGATGGTTACGCGGCCCTTGCCAGGCACTTTGAAGTCGGTTGCCTTGTACTGGTCACCGTGAGCGTGACGACCGATGATGATCGGCTTGGTCCAGCCAGGCACCAGACGTGGCACGTTTGAGATGATGATTGGCTCGCGGAACACAACGCCGTCAAGGATGTTACGAATGGTGCCGTTCGGCGACTTCCACATCTTCTTCAGCTTGAACTCTTCGACGCGGGCTTCGTCTGGGGTGATCGTCGCGCACTTGACGCCAACACCGTGCTTGCTGATCGCGTTAGCCGCGTCGATGGTCACCTGGTCGTCGGTTGCATCGCGGTGCTCAATCGAAAGGTCGTAGTACTCGAGGTCGATGTCGAGGAACGGAAGAATTAGGGAATCCTTGATGTTCTGCCAGATGATTCGGGTCATTTCGTCGCCGTCTAGTTCGACAACTTTTCCGACAACCTTGATTTTGGACATGCCTGCGGCACTCTCTTTCATTGTGATTTTTCAGTAGAAAACTGACCGAGACCTAGCCTAACAAACGTGCGAGGCAAGTTTAGAGGTGCTCGTCGCGCTGCCTCTTGGCTCGCGCAAACAGGTCAACCACTCCGCGGTCGTCGCCTGCTCGAAGCAGCTCCTCAAACGCGTCTAGCGACCCGCGCAACTTGGCTAACGCGTGCAAAACCTCATCGCGATTGTTGTTCACCATCGCCGCGGTCAGTTCTGCCTTGGTGGAGGCCACTCTGGTCGAGTCTCTGAAACTGGAAGCTGCCAGACCATAGACCGAATCGGCATTGTCGTCTTCTGGCACGGCAAGGATCTGCGCGGCGGCTAGGACGTGCGGAAGATGGCTAATCTGAGCAACGATGGCGTTGTGCCGCTCCGGCTCGGTGACCACGATTTCAGAACCGAGTAGCTTGACGGTGTTGGCAAGAAGCGCGAAGTGTTCACGATCCACATCGGCGGTTGGGGCCAAAACCCAAGTCGCGTGCTCGAAGAGCTCGCCAACAGCGTTCTCGAAGCCCGAGTGTTCGGTGCCAGCCATCGGATGCCCGGCGATAAACACTACGTTGGGCTCGGTTACCTCAACCGGAAGCATTACCGAAAGAACGTTGCTGACCACGAGCGGCTTTTCGCGCGTCGCGGCAGCCGCTTGGACCTCGGCAAACACTGAATCAAAAGCCTCAAACGGCACACCGATGAACAGCACGTCGACGGTGTTGACGAGTTCGTTCAGGCTGCCGGCAACCCTCAGCCCCTCGGCGCAAGCTAATTCGAGCGACTTCGAGTCTGAGTCGAAGACGGTAGCCGGCTCAGGCAGCCCCTTCGCGATCGAGCCGCCAATCAGGCCGATGCCGACAATTCCTATGTTGGAGGACACTATTTCTTCACTTTCGGGGCTGGAAGACCATTTGGATACTCGCGATCGACGTATTGCATGAATTCTGCCTTTCGGAACCACTGCTGGACTCCGTCACCCGGCCCCTTGCCCTTGCGACGCGCGGTGACCCAGGCGCCCATCATCGCGTGTCCGTTTTGAGCGCCAGTGAGATCAAGTACGCCGAGACCGCCATCGCCTTCGACGGGGGTGAAGTTGTAGAGAATCTTCACACTGTCTTCACCGTCAAACAAGACGACTTCAGACTTTGCCGAACCTTTGACTGAGGCCGTTGCCGCGAGATTTCCGTTCGCCAACTCATAGGCTGAGGCCCACGTGTAAAGCTGAACCGTGTAGCGAATCTCGCCACCGCGAATGAAGAACTTTACATAACCAACATGGCCGCTGGGGTCGATTGAGATGGCATCTGATGTGTAAAACCACTCACCCTGAAACTTCGAGATCCAGAGTCGCAAAATCGCCCAGTCAATTAGGGCAATCAACGCGCTGAGTCCTAGTACCTGAAGAAGTAGGGCAACGAGTTTTAGTAAGTCGCTGGTGCTCGAATCTAAGCCCGGAAACACGAAGATGTTGAGTGCCGAAACGATAAGTGCCGCGCCAGTTATTGCTACGGCCCTAATGCCGCCGCGAGAAAGTCTGAACATCAGCCCTCAATCCTTAGTTCGAGATTGTTGTTGGTAAATCCATCCTTGGTGCCAGCGCCGATTCCCACAAGTCCGATGACAGTGCCCACGACACCATCGCCCTCCCATTCGGGGAACGAGCCTAGGACGCGCACGCGCGAACCGAGCGCGATGATCGCTTCGAGTGCGGCTTTGACCGAAGCGTCGGCAATGTGGCCCTCAACCGTGAAGATGAAGGCGTAAGCGCCGATGTCGGCTCGCAGTGGCCTGCTCGAAAGCGATGAGAGCGAGATGTCGCGACTTGAGAACTCCGCGAGCATGTCGCCGAGGATTCCGGTGCGGTTGGTTGGCGGAATCACGGCAACCCAGGTGCGGTAGTCGCGACCCTCGGCTCGGGCGTGAATCGCCTTGCCGAGCAGGTAGAACTTGGTGTGGGCTCCGGCGTTGTCTTGCACTCCGCGAGAAAGCGGAACCAAGCCGTAGAGCTCGCCAGCGATCGGTGAGGCGAGGGCTCCGATGTCTGAGTCGTCACCCTCGGCGACGGCCTGAACGGCGGCGCTGGTTGAAGGTGCGGTTTCGCGGGTCAGCGAGTTGGAGTTTATGTAGTTCTGGCACTGAGCCAGCGCGACTGGGTGGCTCATCACTCGGCTGATTGCGGTCACACCGGGCTTCACAAAGACGTCGAATTCAACGGGAATCACAACTTCGTCGCGAACCAGGATGTCGGTGGTGTTGAAGACGATCGAATCCACGGTCGAAGTGACCTCGCCGTCAACCGAATTCTCGATTGGCACGAGTCCGTAGTCTGCTCTGCCCTCTTCGACGGCGCTGACGATCTCGGCAACGCTGGCTGCGGGCACTAGTTCGAAGTCTTCACCGAGGCGCATCGCGGCCTGGTGGCAGAAGCTTCCTGCCGGACCCAAGTAGAGGCAGGCCCGCTTAGACATTAGGCCTTGCCGCCGGTGAGACGCGCAATTTCGGCGTCATAGTTTGCAGTGCCGTCGAGCATGCGGACCTTCTCGACGTTGGTGTCGATCGGGAGCAGGTCTTCGATTGCGTAGTCACCGAGCAGGCGAGCGCGAACGCCCTGGCCAACCAGGGTCTTGAGGGTTGCCTGAAGCTTGGGGTCTAGTAGGCCGTTGTTCACCGAGAACAAGAAGGCGTGCGAGGCGTCGAGCGCAAACAGGAACGAGCGGAGCGAAACGATGTCGATGCCGTTCACCTTGAACTCTTCGAGCATGGTCGAGAGCGTGCCGACCGAGTCGTCTTTCGGCCAGAGCAAGAATGTTGAGCGCGATGACTTGCTTGAGAGAATCGGGTCACGCTGCAAGAGCCCGTAGCGGGTGCGCAGCAGCTGGTTGTGGTGCGCGAGGGCAATGACTGGCACAAGCCCTAGGCTCTCTGCGACCACGCGAGGCGCGAAGGCGATCATCTCTGGGTTTCCGCGCTCAACCACAGCCTTGCAGGCCTCGTAGGTTGTCTCGGCGGGTTGCGGGTCGATGTCTAGCTCGCGAAGAGCGCGCGCGAACTTCGGCAGAATGTCGGCGTTGACCAGGGCTTCGCGAGGAATCACGTTGCCGACTAGACCGTATGCGCCAATCTCTTCTTCTAGCGTGCGCACCTGAGTGACCAGGCAGTGTTCGGTGGTGAGAATCAGGCGCGAAAGCGCTCCGGTGAATTCGCCGTTCACGTTGTTTTCGAGCGGGATGATTCCGTAGGTGCCGTCGACGGTGTCCACGGTGAAAAGCAGCTCGTCTAGCGAGTCGAGTGAAAGAACCTGGGTTGGCTCAATGCCATCAAAAAGGAGTGCGGCGCGCTCGTCAGAACTACCCCTGGGACCCTGGAAGAGAGTTACCGGTACGCGAGCCATCAAAAACCATCCTTGTTGCGCTTTTAGGCAACTTTATCAGGAGTGTTAAACCAGCGAGTCTCGCCAAGCCTTGTGCATCTTGGCGAACTTGCCTGTTCCGGCGATGAGTTTCGCTGGGGCGTCGTCCTCGATGATGCGTCCGTGCTCCATCACAAGCACTCGGTCGGCAATCGAAATTGTCGAAAGGCGGTGCGCGATGATGATCGCGGTTCGGTCGGCGAGAAGAGTCTTAAGTCCGCGCTGAACCATTCGTTCGCTCGGGATATCGAGTGATGCGGTGGCCTCGTCGAGAATCAAAACGGCAGGGTCGGCGATGAACGCGCGGGCAAACGAGATCAGCTGACGCTGACCGGCGCTGACTCGGCCACCGCGCTTGTTTACGTCGGTGTCGTAGCCGTCTGGCAGAGCACTGATGAACTCGTGAGCACCTACAGCCTTGGCCGACGCCTCAACTTCTTCGCGAGAGGCCGCTGGCTTGCCTAGTGCAATATTGTCGGCGACTGTGCCAGAGAACAGGTAGGCCTCCTGAGTGACCATGACGACAGCGCGGCGCAGGTCTTCGTCACTCAGGTCACGCAGGTTGATGTCATCAAGCTTGACGGTGCCGCCCACCGGGTCATAGAAGCGCGAAACCAGTTTGGCGAGGGTCGACTTGCCAGCGCCGGTAGTTCCAACCAGGGCAATGGTTTGCCCAGCCGGAATGTTGAGCGAGAAGCTCGGAAGCACCTCGACTCCGTTCGCGTAAGCAAACTTCACATCATCGAACTCGATGTGGCCGTGCGGTTCGTTTAGAGCGACAGGTGTTTCTGGTTCGGCAACCTCCGGCTCCTCTTCGAGCACACCCGAAATCTTTTCAAGACCCGAGTTGGCCGACTGGAACGAGTTGTAGAACATCGCGAGCTGTTCCATCGGGCCATAGAAACTGCTCACGTAGAGGATGCACGAGATTAGAACACCGACACCAAGCTCACCTTCGGCAACGCGAATTCCGCCAAACAAGAGCACTGCCGCGGCCGTGATTCGACCGATGAGAATCAGACCCGGGTCAAAGATTCCGAACAACTGAATCACCTTGGCGTTTACGCTGCGGTAATCCTCAACGAGGTCGGCGTACTTTGCCTGGTTCTGCTTCTCCTTGCGGAAAGCCTTCACCGCACGGATGCCGGTCATGGTCTCAACAAAGTGAACGATCAACTTGGCCGAAGCAACGCGGGTCTTGCGGTAGTTGGTTCGGGTGTTCTTCTGGAACCAACGGGTTAGGAACCAGAGCGGGATAAACGAAACCAGAACAATCAGGAACGATTCTGGGTCGAGCACAATGAGTGCGGCCGCTGTGAAAATCATGAACAGCAGGCTGGCAATCATCTCGTTTCCGCCGGAGTTAAGGAGCTCCATGATCGAGTCGAGGTCGTTGGTCTGGCGCGAAATCACGCGGCCCGAGGTGTAGGTTTCGTGAAAACCGATGCTCAGCTTTTGGGTGTGACCAAAGATTCGCTTGCGCAGCGCAAACATGATGTCTTGATTGATCCTGGCGGCATATCGCACGAAGGTTGCAATCAGTGCAGAAGACAAAATCGCGGCAGCTAGGTAGCCGCCAACCAACCAGAAAATCATGGCGAAGTCGCCTTTGAGAGCCCGAGGGTAACCAACGTCGATGATGACTGCGATCATGCCCGGCAGCGCAACGCGTAAACCTTGAGAAAGCACCACCAGCAGCAGGCTCACCCAGAGGCGATGGCGCACTGGCTTGATGATCGAGCCGAGCAACTTCATTGAGCGAGCGCGAACCGCCTTTTGCTCCTCTTTAGTGAGGTCGATTTTCTCTTCGTTGTTCACACCGCGCATTGACATCTACTTCACCTCAATCAAGGCGCCGGCAGCGTCGAGGCTGCTGATTACGAAGCGGTAGTGCTGGTTGGTGGCAAGAAGCTCGCTGTGCTTGCCGAAGGCGGTGATGCGGCCGTCTTGCATCAGCGCAACCTTGTCGGCCAATTGAACCGTGGACGGCCTGTGCGCGACGATAAGAGCGGTGGTCGCCTTCAGAACGGTGCGAAGCGCGTCTTCAACCATTGCCTCGGTGTCGACATCTAGAGCTGACAGCGGGTCGTCCAAGACCAGGACAGCCGGCTTGGCGGCGACCGCACGGGCGAGAGCTAGACGCTGACGCTGGCCACCAGAGAGCGAGAGACCCTCTTCGCCGATTCGGGTGTCGAGGCCATCTGGTAAGTCGTAGGCGAACTGCGCCTGAGCAATTGCGAGAGCTTGCTGCAAGTCTTCTTCGCTGGCATCTGGGTTGCCGAGCAAAACGTTTTCGCGAATGCTCGCCGAGAACAGTGTCGAATCTTCGAAAGCCATCGCTACGTGGCTGCGCAGCTCTTCAGCGGTCAGCTCGCGAATGTCCACGCCGTCGAGTTTGATCGAACCGCCGGTCACTTCGTAGAGGCGTGTTGCCAGCGCTGTCAAAGTGGTCTTGCCACAACCGGTAACACCGATCAAGGCAACCGATTCGCCCGGCATCAGCTCAAGGTTGATTCCGCGCAGGAGGTCTTCTTCGCCCTCTGGAGCGTCTTGGTATCTGAAGTGAACGTCCTCGAAAACCAGTCGCCCCTGAACCTTTTCGATCGGAGTTGCTTCGTTCGGGTCTTCGATTCCGGCGGGCTCGTCGATAACTTCGAAGAAGCGCTCAACCGCTGTTCGAGCGTCGATTGTCATCGAGAGCAAAAAGCCGATCGAGTCCATTGGCCAGTGCAGCACGCGAGTGGTGAGAATGAAGGCTGCGAGGCCGCCGAGGGTCAACTGACCGTCTTGCACCAAGAAGACACCAACGAATAGGGCGGCTCCTAGGGCGAGCTCCGGAATGACTGAAAGTGCCCACCAAAGCGTTGCGACCATCTTGGCCTTAACAAGCTCGGTCTTGCGAAGCTCGGCTGCGTCGTTAGCAAACTTGTCGGTAATGAACTTTCCGCGACCAAAGGCCTTCAGCACACGGATGCCATGAACACTCTGCTCTACCGAGGTCGCGAGGTCGCCGGCTTGGTCTTGGCTCTTACGAGCCGTGATGTGGTAGTTCTTCTCGAACCTAAAACCAATGACCCATAGCGGCGCAACAATCACTAAGAAAATCGTGCCGAGGATCCACGAGTAGGAAAACAAAATGAACATGCCAATGATGATCGTGACGCCGTTGGCAACCAGCAAGACCAGCCCGAACGAAAGCCAGCGACGAATCAGGCTGAGGTCTTGGGTGGCGCGGCTGAGCAACTGACCGCTCGGCCACTTGTCGTGAAACGAAACCGGTAGCTTCTGAAGTTTTGCGTAGAGCGTGCGGCGAAGGTTGGCCTCAACGTGCGTGCCGGGGGTGAGCACCAACCAGCGACGAAGCAGAACCATCACTGCTTCGAGTACACCGAGAACTAGCACCCAGATAACCGCCGGATAAAGGGCGTTCAGTGCGTCTTGCGTTGTCGCGTTACCCGTGACATCGAAGACGTTAACCAGGTCTTTTAGAAATGCAGGGATCTGCAGCGCCAGCAGGTGCGCACCCAGGGCAGCGAAGATACCCAAGACAATACGCGGCAACGCGCTCTTGGTGTAAGGGAAGATGCGCAGCAGTGTGCGAATCGTTCCGGTCTTCTTAGTCGTCTCTGACAATTGCCTAAATCCTCGTGTTTGCTGTCGGTCAGCCTTTGAGACTAACACTCGTTGTGGGTTAAAGATTTCCAAAAACACGAAATCTGCAACGATAAATATATGGGACCTAGATTCAACGCGTACATAGATGGATTCAACCTCTACAAGGGTGTCCTTGAAAGAAACCCGCAATACAAGTGGCTAGACCTTAAGAAGTTTTGCGCGTTTGCGCTACCAAATATTGAGCTGGGAGAAATCCACTATTTCACTGCGCGGGTAAAGCAGCGTTTCGTTGGCGATCAAGCGCCTTATCGCCAACACACGTATCTGCGAGTACTTCAAGACCAAGGTGTTCAAGTGCATCTGGGTAAATTCCGCAAAGACGAGGAGTGGACGAGAGTTTTGGCTGACAGAGCACACAGTTTGCTGGAGCCGGCACTTCCAAGCCATTTTGGGCTGACTGAAGTGGCTTTCGGAAGATCTCGAAGGGAGGCGTTCCCCGACAAGCCAAAGACGCGCGTCCAACGTTTCGAAGAAAAGGGATCGGACGTGAATTTAGCGTCCTACCTACTTAGGGACGCCTACAGAAAGACAGTGGAGAACCAGTTGGTTATCACAGGAGATTCCGACTTGGTAACACCCATCCAGTTCTCGGTCGACTCGGGCATAACAGTGCATTCACTAATTCCTAATCCGAAACAGAGAGTGGACGCTCTAGCGAACGCGGCCTCAAACCTAAGGTTCGTTGAAACTGAACTCCTGAACCGATGTCAACTTCCTGGGATCTACTACCTATCGAAGGGTGGATCCGTTAAGAAACCGCCGAGCTGGA
The DNA here is from genome assembly GCA_044372535.1 of Rhodoluna sp. Classification (GTDB taxonomy): domain Bacteria; phylum Actinomycetota; class Actinomycetes; order Actinomycetales; family Microbacteriaceae; genus Rhodoluna. The sequence continues at coordinate 1,147 of JBILRS010000026.1, read as the reverse complement.
GTTAAAGCAAGAACCCGACCTTGCGGTCGGGTTCAGGGCCGAAGACCAAGTCAACGGTGTTGTGTTTTGAGTATAGCCAAGGCTAAAGACAAATTAAAGGTTTTCGACGTCTGCCTGCTTGGCGCGAACCGCCTCGGCAGCGACCTTCAAAGCAGCGAGTTCATCGGCGTCAAGCGGGGTTTCAACAACCTTCTTGATGCCGCCCTTGCCCAGCTGAGCCTCGACACCGAGGTAGACACCCGAGATGCCGAATTCGCCGTCAACCCAGGCGCAAACAGGGAACACAGCGCCCGAGTCTTCGTGCACAGCCTTGGCCATGCGAGCAACAGCCGCGCTCGGTGCGTAGTAGGCCGAACCGGTCTTTAGAAGTGCGACGATCTCTGCTCCACCGTTGCGGGTGCGGTCGACTAATTCGGCAACCTTCTCGGCGCCGAGGACGTCGACGATCTTCTTGCCGTTGACGGTTGAGACGCTAGGGACCGGAACCATGGTCTCGCCATGTGAGCCGAGGGTCAGGGTCTTTACGTCGCCAACCTTGGCTCCGGTTGCTTCGGCGACAAAGTTGGTGAAGCGAGCGGTGTCTAGCACGCCGGCTTGGCCGATAACGCGTTCCTTCGGGAAACCCGACGCCTTCTGCGCGAGAGCGGTCATCTCGTCTAGCGGGTTTGAAACCACGAGGATCACCGAGTTTGGTGCGTACTTGGCAATGTTCTTGGCAACGCCACCGACGATTCCGGCATTCACCTCGAGGAGGTCCATGCGGGTCATGCCAGGCTTGCGTGGCAGACCGGCGGTGACAATGACGATGTCGCTGTCGGCGATGGCTTCGTAACCCGAGCCGTCAGGCAGGGTGGTTGCGCCAACGACCTCGGTCTCGAAACCCTCGACCGGGCGGCTCTGGTTGATGTCGAGGGCAACACCCTGAGGCTTGCCATCGAGGATGTCGGTGAGCACGACGGTCTCGAAGATGTCGTACTCGGCCAGACGCTGAGCGGTGGTGGTTCCGTAGAAGCCTGCTCCGATAACCGAAACTTTGCCCTGACGTGACATTGGGTTCTCCTTTTGGGGATGGGTTCAGTAACAGCCTAAACCCGCTTTTGTTTAGTGGTAGAAGTGACGCTCGTTCGTGAAGTACATGGTTATTCCG
>JBILRS010000046.1:0-11192 GCA_044372535.1 Rhodoluna sp. | reverse complement strand
GATGTGATCTTGCTTGCTGCCGGTGCCGACGGCCACGAAGGCCAAGGCAACCTCGGATCCATCGCGAACTTCACCAAGGACGGCTTCAAATACGCCGCCGAGATGATTGCTCGCAAGGCAACCGAACACGCCAACGGACGCGTCCTAATCGGAGGCGCCGGAGGCTACCAACCACTCAAAGAGACTCCAGAAACCTGGGCTCTCGTAGTCGAAACGATCTATAACAACACACAGAAAGGGGCATAAACCCATGAACCAGAACCAATACCCACACGCCCTCTGGACCGAGGTCCTACCAGGCCTTTGGCAGGGCGGAACCGACGACTACGACGTCATCGGTGGCCCAAGCCACTCACCTAACCGAGTGACCGACAACCACTTCGACGCCGTCTACACCCTCTATGCCCGCGCCAACGCAGCGAGCTGGAACGTCAAAGAGATCCGCTATGGCTTCGCCGACGGCGACATGACCGACTTCGACCCTGAGCGCGACCTCTACTTCGCGGTCAGAGAAGCCCATGCCGACTGGAAGGCCGGCAAGCGAGTCCTCATTCGCTGCCAAGCAGGCCTCAACCGATCAGGCCTTGTCATGGCCCTCGTGCTAATCCGCGAAGGCTACTCACCAGAAGACGCCGTCGAGCTTATCCGCGCCACCCGCGGCGACATCGCCCTCTGCAACAACACCTTTGTTCGCTGGCTCACCAACCGAGCCGACGTCGACTACTGGCGCAACAAAGTCGCTGCCTAAATCAATCGTTTTAGGCAATACTTTTCACTAGAGGGGGTACTTATGTACTGCGGAAAACTAATCAAAGACGTTTGGGCATTCGATCCAGCACTGGCCGAAGAGGCCGAACACTCCGAGTCTTTCTTGATCCTTGAGGGTGAGCCCCACGAAGCTGCCCAGTTTGCTGGCTTCCTAAAGGTGCAACCGTCCAACATGGCCAGTCTGGTTGATTGGCTTCTTCCTGGAAAAGAAGACGACTACGTCCTTCTGCTTTCCTTGGATGGCAAGCGCGGACTAATTTATCCGCAAATGGCAGTCCTTGAACCAGATGACAAAGAAGTTTTCTGGATGCCCTTCGACGGCCACTATCATCCCTACGAGATCTCTAGAATCATCAAGGACTTTAAGACCTCCATGCGCTTCGAAACCAAGTTGGCAGAACAGATTGGTTACAAAATTCCGCCAAGGCCGATCAAGCGCCGACTTTTCTTTGATCAAATTCGCCAAGACTTCGCGCCGGGGGCTATCGACGCCGAAATCCAGGAGTCGAGGCGTCACCTTGAGAGCGCAACAGATGACGCGCTGGTTTGGCTCGCAATTGCTGGCCCGGACATTGGTGGTGAGCCTGACAGGTTCGACTACAACGCTGTCCTCAAGGAGATTGCTATGCGTCAAGAGAAATTCTCAGAGTTTCGTTCAACCTTTTTCCCGTTGAACATAGTTTCTATGGAAGAGATCCTCGCGCGCCAAGCACGAGCTCGCGACTTGCTTCAAACTTTCAAAGACAAGTTCGGCGGCGAATACGGCTGGGATCTCCAACAGAGCGACGCATGGGTGAAACGACTTGATAACGACAAACTGGCCGAACTTGCCGTCCACACCTACTACTCACCGGCGGGTTTGATGGGTGAGTGGAAGCATTTCGTGGACCCACTTCAAGCCCGTTTTCCAGGCGCAAACCGAGACTAAAAAGTGTCGGTGGCTGCGCCTAACCTAGAGAAGTAAGGGGAAAGCATGAAGATCGATCAGAAGTTAGAAATCGAGAAGCTGCTCCAACTACCGGTGGCCGATCGGCCGCAAAGAATCGCTGAACTCGTTCACCGAATCCAGGTCGATAAGGCCCAAAAGCCTTACATCGACCACCCTCGACGCGTAGCCGAGAACGTTCAGCAGACGAGTGTCTTCGAGACTCTCCCGGCTCAAGATCAGGCCGATCTAATCGCCGCTGCCTGGCTTCACGATGTCGTCGAAGACTCCGGCGACGAAGCTTGGCCAAAGGTGACTTTGTCAGACCTGGCCGGCTGGGGAATCAACGCACGCACCATCGAAATCGTTGATTTGCTCACGCGCAAAGACGAAGTCCCCGACGACGTTTACTACGACAAGATCAAGGCCAACCCGCTAGCTCGACTGGTCAAAATCGCCGACATCACCGATAACTCGAACGTGCAACGAATCCTTTGGGTCGAAGACGCCGGTGTCTCGCGAAATCCAACCAAGTACGTACATGCGCTTGATGTGTTCGAACTCTCAAAAGACGAATTGAACTTCTTCAAGTACAGAATCGCTGCGCCCGCCGAGCTTGGGACTATTACCGACGAGCGACTGCTCAAGTTCGGCGCCCGGGGCGATGGGCCTGGTGACTACCGCTCACTGTTCTGCATGGACGGCGCACTCGGCCAGTGGCGATTCGATATCCGCAAAGGCGGCTGGGAACCCACCGACCGCATGTTTGACCTAATGATCAAGGGTGAGGTCGACTTCGACATAATTCCTATCGAACTTGCCAAGCGCGACTTTCCAGATGCGTTCCCGATGGTTCAAGCGGAAAGGTAAATGATTGATTTCAAGTAACCCTCTTCTCGGCCCGCAGTGGGAGCCGCTAGGTCACGTCTTCGTTCACTTGATCGAGCGCATTCGTCCGGGGCACCACTTCAACGTGCAGAGCTACGGCCACAAGTTCAACCTCAGCCCCGACACGTCTCCTTACCTGCAAGCCATTCGCATTGATGAAGGCCGGCTGCAGATGGAGGTCTCTGGCAACCTCATGGTTGTTCCGCCACTAACCGAACTCCAACATCAGGAGCTTGAGTTCTATGGCTGGACTCGCCCCAACCCTGAACCAGACGAATTCGCAGCTGATGACGAGGCCAACCCGAACTTTGTTCGCTACTTTGAGGCAAACGTTGACCCGTTGGAGATTTCGGAGTTCATCCTCACCACACTCGTCGGCGTTTATGGCATCACCGAAGACGACTTCTGGGGTTTCGAATCAACCGCCGACCGCGTTGCCAGCCTCAACAAGCTCGGCCGACTCAAAGCGACCCCCGGAAACGACTCAGCTGTGATCTTCGCCATGCCCGGCAGGCACCTGGACATGCTTGAGCGCGAAGGCGCTGAAATCTAGTTGAAACTGCTCGTTAGTATTGAATTCTTAAGCGTTGGGGGTGTTTGTTGAGCGAACTGCCTAGACTTTCTGGTCTGCAGGTGATGGTCGATAACGACCCAGTCATCTACTACGCGAACGCGCTAAACGGCCCTGCCGTTCTGCGTGAAGTGATTTTGAAGTACTCGGGCAAAGAGATTCTGCAAGACCTGCGTCTGATCGTCGAGGTCACGTCGGTTGGCGAGTCGATTTCTTACCCCTTTATTCAGCGCATCTCAACTTTGCTTGATGAAGTGAATGTTCCTCTGCGAATGCACTGGAATGCCGGCAACTTGATGAAGTTGATTGAGTCTCAGCCTGGCGAGATCAATGTGACCATCAAGGCAGACGATGAGGTCATTCACGAGCAAGTCTTCGAAATCAAGGTGGCCAGCCCGGCCCACTGGTCGAGGCACAGTGACAACTCGCTCACGTCTCTGGCTGCATTCGTTCAGCCAAACCACCCGTCCTTGCTTCCGGTCTTAGACAAGGCTGCGTCTCTGTTGAAAGAGCGCAATCATTCTGTGGCGTTCTCGGGTTTCCAAGATCCAAGCCATGTGCCTCACATGGTCGAAGCTCTATGGGATGCCGTTCAGAGTTTCGACCTCGTCTATTCAGACCCACCGGCCAGCTGGGACGATTACGGGCAGAAGATTCGAAACGCTCAGCAGGTGCTTGAGGCGAAGTATGCGACCTGTCTCGACACAACAATTCTGTTTGCCTCTCTGCTTGAGAACATCGGCCTGGTCCCGATTATCGCGCTGGCGCCTGGTCACGCTTGGGTCGGTTACTGGATGGTTGATGCCGAGATTGAGGGCACCCCGGTTAAAAAGACTGTCAATCAGTTGAGCGATGTCATTCTTTATGCCGACCTTGAAGATCCACTTTTGGTGTTCCTCGAGTCGACCAAACTCTGTGTTGAGGGTGAACCAGTGCCTTTCGCGCTATCGCGCTCGCTGGGCATGAGCAACGTTGCTTTGAAGGCTCTGGGCCAAGACGCCCAATACGCGAACCTCATCGACATCTACAACGCGAGAAGCTTCAGGGGCACCGACCGCGTTGTGCCAATGCCAGCAAGGTTCGAGAAGCAGGATGGCACCGTAGAGGTTCACGAATACAAGCCAGCCGAGTTCACTTACAACATGCTGATCGACAGGCTTTCGGTTGAGCTGAAAGACAAGGGTCGTTCGGCGAATCTTCTAAACACCTCCGTGCCTCCGCGCCTGAAGGTTTGGCTGGACTCACTGCTCGACCTGACGCTTCGAAACCCGCTGATCAACTTCAGGAACCCCCGCACCAGCGTGCAGTTGATCATGGCTCCCGGCTTGATCTCGTCGCTTGAAGACATGATTTCGGCAGGTGAGGTGTTTTCGCTGGCCGCCTACTCGATGGAGCGATTCGGTGGCAGGGATGTCATGGACAAACGCGGACAAGCAGCTCTGCCAGTCCTGGACCGAGGCGTCGATGAACTCGCCGATGCGCTGAGACAAAAGGTTGTGATCACCAGGTTCCCCGCCATTGACGAGTTGGCGCTGAGACTGCGCCGCATGCTGTCGCAGGCGAAATCGATTCTCGATGAAACAGGCTCCAACGGGCTCTACCTTGCGCTTGGTGAGTTGGTTTGGGAGCCCAAGGGGAGCAAGACAGAGGTGCGCTCGCCGCTCTTTCTGGTGCCCATCACGCTGACCGCAAAGAACCGCTCACAGGAGTTCTACATTCAGCTCGACGAGTCTTCGCAAATCACGCCGAACTACTCGTTGGTGCAAAAGTTCAAGGTCGATTACCAGATCGACTTGAGCATGCTAGCCGAACTGGAAACCGACGACTCGGGTATCAACGTGCCAAAGACCATCAACGCCCTGCGCGAGAAGCTGGTTGAGGCGAAGCTAAACGGCTTCAGGGTCGACGAAACCGCAACGCTCGGCTTCTTCAACTTCAGTTCTTACCGCCTCTGGCGCGACCTGATCGAGAACTGGAAGACCTTCGAGAAGAACCCGCTGGTCAACCACCTGATCTACTCGCCGAACGTGCCGTTCGAAGACAAGGTCTCTGCGGCCGAAGAGATCGACTTGGACGCGCTGGTCGCCAAACTACCGATCGAGGCCGACTCTTCGCAGGCCCAGGCGGTTGCCATGGCTCTGCAGGGCAAAACCTTCGTCTTGCAGGGGCCGCCGGGCACCGGCAAGAGCCAGACCATCACAAACCTGCTCGCGCGCTCACTACACGAGGGCAAGCGCGTGCTGTTTGTTGCCGAAAAGAAAGACGCCTTGGACGTCGTCAAAGACCGCCTAAACAAGGTCGGACTCGGCGCGTTCTCACTCGATCTGCACGACAAACTCATGAGCCCGAAGTTCGTGAAGCAGCAGCTTCTAGAGGCGGTGAACCAGTCAACGAAGTCTGACGTGGTTGGTTTCGACGCGTCCCTGAACTCTTACGACCAGTCGGTGCGTCCGCTGGTTGATTACCGAGCAAAACTGCACGAGACCGGCGAGTTGGGGGAGTCGATCTACAGTGCAATCGACCAATACCTCGCGTTGCCGGGCGATGCCGAGTTCGAGGTCAGTGGCGAGTTCATTGCCAATGCCACCGCGGAAATTCGCGACGAGGTGCGTGACGACTTTGCGACGATCGCAAACATCGGCACCCCGGCCGGCACGGCAGCGACAAACGACTGGTTTGTCAGCACCTTGACCGAGCAGCCCGAAGAGCTGCGCCAGATCATCAGCAACAAGGTGAACCTGCTAGCCGAGCTGTTCGGCAAGGTTCAAGCCGACGCGGTGCTTGCCGAATACTTGAGGTCGGTTGAGAGCCGCGACGAGTTTGAGGCATCGGCCGTTGTTGGCCTGCCTAACCTTTCGGCCATCGACCCAGCCCCCGCGCTCGGCGAGGCCCAGAAGGTTGCGCGCCGAAACGCACTCGAGTCGCTTGGCGCTCTGCTCGCCGAACTTGAGAACGTGAAGCACGACCTCAGAAACCTGCGCCTGATCAACACCGAACTCGAGCTCGGTCAGGTCGTGCAAGCGCAAGCCGCTTCGTTCATCACTCGCGGGCCAAAACTAAACGCCATCGCAAAGCGAATCAACATCGCACTCGGCTTCGAGTTCGTTGCCGACAAAGAGACCGTTCGCGCCGACGTCGAAACCCTCGGACGCATCGCATCCGCCGAGCGCGCAGCCCTAGCCGACCTCGCCCGAGTCAACGGCCTGCGAGTTCTGCCAGACGAAAACCTGCTGGTTTCGGGCGCTGCCGCCGAGATTCGCCAAAACCTCGAAAACCTCGAGAAACTGACCACCTTCGCCGGCATCAGCCGATCGGGCGAGGCAAACCCGGCCAAGCTGATCGCCGACGCCGCTGCCAACCCGAGCAAATACGAGAACTACGTGACCTTCATCGAAGAGGTCGGTTACCTGTTCAACATGGTGGCTGCCACCGATGAAACCCTCGAACGCTGGCAGCGCGGCGAACCGTTTGGCGCGAGACTCGGAACCTCCCTCACCGCCTGGATCACCGACTCCAAGGAGCACTCGCTGGTGCAACTTGGCCGCGTAATCACTTTGAACGGCCTGTTTGCCAAGCTGCGTGCCCGCGGCCTCGGAGCACCCGTCGAGCAGCTAATCACCGGCAAACTCGGTTACATTGACGCCGAAAACGCCTTCGCGAAGGGCTACTTCAAGGCCCTCGCCAACAACCTCATGGTCAAGCAGGGCTTCAACACCTTCGATGGAGCGGCCAACGGCAACTTCATCACCAAACTCAAAGGCGCGAAGGGTCAGTTGCAAGACCAGCTGCCCAAGATTCTGGCAGCCGAACTCGGCCGCCGTCGCGGTTTCGACGCCAGCGCGAAGCTCGGTGCCGTCGGCGACCTGATCCTGTCGCTCAACGCCAAACGCAGCGTGCCGATTCGCACCATGCTCGCCCGCCACTGGGACGTCATCTCGAAGCTCAGCCCCTGCGTCCTTGCCAGCCCCGACTCGACCGTTCGATTCTTGGGCGCTGACTTTGCGCCGTTCGACCTAGTTGTCTTCGACGAAGCATCCCAGATCAAGGTGGCCAATGCCATCGGCGCCCTGGGTCGAGGTGCCGCGAGCATCATCGTGGGCGACAGGCAGCAAATGCCCCCGACCGCAGTAGCCCAGAGCAAAAACAGCGCTGAAAGCCCAGACGTAACCAACGAGGACGAAGAAGAGATTCAGGGAGCCGACGCCGAGTCGATTCTCGACCAGTGCCGAAACGCTCGCGTGCCAGACGTCTTCTTGAACTGGCACTACCGCAGCGAAGACGAGTCGCTAATCGCGTTCTCAAACATCAACTACTACGAGGGTCGCCTCAACAGCTTCCCGAACCCGTCGAGCGAGCGCGAATCTAAGGGGCTCAGCTTCGTGCGCGTTCAAGACGGGCAGTTCATTCGCCCCGGCGACAAAATCCCCGGCGCCCGAGGCACCAACCCCAAAGAGGCTGAGGCGATCATCGCCGAGGTTGCTCGCCGCGCCAAAGACCCAGTGCTCAAGCACCACTCGCTCGGCATCGTCACCTTCAACCAGGCTCAGCAGGCACTGATCGAGGATCTCCTCTTCACATCAACCAACAAGGCCGTCCAAGACGCCGTCGAAAACGGGCTCGGTGGCGAAACCATTTTGGTGAAGAACCTCGAAACCGTCCAGGGGTCTGAGCGCGACGTGATTCTCTTCTCAATCGCCTTCAGCCGCAGCCCGGGCGGCAAGCAGCTCTCAATCAACTTCGGGCCGCTCAACAACTCGGGCGGCGAACGCCGCCTCAACGTTGCCATCACCCGAGCCAAGAAGCAGGTGATTGTTTTCTGCTCTTTCGAACCAGGCGAACTCAAAAACCGTGGCAGCGATTCGCTCGGCCTCAACGACCTCGCCTCCTATCTCGCCCTCGCATCTAAGGGTGCCGAGAGCCAGGTCCTTGGCGTCGTGAGTGAGCTCGACACCGATCGCCATCGATCGCGCGTCCTCGCCGCTCTCACCAACGCCGGCCTCACCGCCGTCGAAGACATGGGTCTCAGCGGTTTCAAGGTCGACATCGCGCTCTATGACCCGAAAGACAAGACCAAAGCGGTCATGGGCATCCTGCTCGATGGCCCGCGCTGGAACTCGCGCAACACCGTCAACGACCGCGACCTCCTGCCGGTTGCTGTGCTCGAAAACAAGATGGGCTGGCCCCTTGTCGAGCGCCTCTGGCTCCCCGCCTGGCTGCGAGACGAAGCCGGCGAGATCGAACGCATCAAGGCCGCCTTCGAGCGGGCCAAGACAATCAAGCCCAATGAGCAACGCATCAGTTCGGGTTTCGCCGAGAGAATGTCTGACATGTCAGGGATGCGCGTTCTCCGCGATGGTGAGTGGATTCCAATGGCGGATTTGGCAAAGGCTAAAAAAGAAGCACCGGCTGAACCCCAACCAGCCGAACAATCCGACGGCGACCCGCTTTCTGACCAACTTGCCGGGCTCCCCAGGTTCACCCATTCGCCAGTCATGCCAACCGGCTCTCAGAGCGACCTGGACGACCTAAACAACCGTGCCGTGCAAGTTGCGATTCGCGACCTTGCCGCCGATGTCACCGCCCTCGAAGGCCCGGTCAGCCCCGCTCGCCTTGCCAGCTTCGTCGGTGCCGCCTTCGGCTACTCCCGTGTCACGGCCAAACGCGCCCAAGGCATCCTCTCGGTCGGCTTCGTCGGCCATGCAACCGACCAAGAAGGCTTCATCTACCCAAGAGGCGTCGACCCGAACAGCTTCAGCGAATTCAAAGTCGGCCAAGGCCGCCACCCCGACGAAATCGCCCTCCCCGAACTCGCCAACATCATGAACAAGATCTGCGAACTCGGCCAAGGCTGCCGCGAAGAACAACTCACCAAAGTAACCGCCCAAACCCTAGGCATCACCAGACTCACCACCCAGCTACAAACCCGCCTAAACCTAGCAATCGCCCTCGGAATCAGCACCGGACGCCTTGCCAGGCAGGGTGAATACCTCACCGCCAATTAGTGAGGGTTGAACAGCAGACCTCTTATTGGCTGACGGAAGCCTGGCGGCCCCTATTGTGCTGGGCTGCAAATTTGGCTGCGCTGCATTCAATCAACAGGAATGTCCGAAATCTTAACTTAGACGTCATTTATTTCGGTTATAAAGTTGTAAGAAATCGGTTGAAAATAGTTGGGGAGTTTAGAAACTAGATGATTGAAGGAATTGGCGTCAGAAACTTCCAAGGCTTTGCCGGGGGACAAGAAATTCGCACAGCACCCATAACACTCATTTTTGGCCCCAACGCTTCTGGTAAAAGTTCAATTCTTAGGGCGTTGAAAATGTATCGTCAATCCATGGTGGGAGTAGGCGAAAATTCTCCTCGAGGATTCACCTATGACGGCGAGCTGGTCAATTTGGTTTCCTTTACAAATACTGTCTTTGGGCAAGGCAAGCACCAAGAGACGGGATCTCCGTCGGACCTCGCAGTGGGTTTGACCTTTAAGTTTGGAGAATTGACAGGGCTAGCAGGTTTAGATTCGGTTAACGCTTCTCTCTTCGACTTGAGAGCTGATGAGATAGATGGCGATGCTTCCTTGACTTCTGCGATGCGTATTGTCGTGGGCTTGCAAAACGGTATGACTTTTGGGTTCACCATTTTTGAGGGTCGCATCGCCTTCGAAGAGACGCCCGACATTTTGGAGAAGGGTTTAGAAACGCTCGCGTCACTAAATCCTGGCTTGCAACCGATCGTCTGGGAAGAGGAAAGTGACGTGTACCTCGATCCGGAAGAGTGGCTACTAGACAACCCAGATGAGGATTCGACCTGGGCCACTCTTGTTCGGGCAAGTATTCAATGGAACCCGCGGGTACGCTTCCCCAGCATCAGGAAATACGACGCAGGAACTCTTGGCGCCTTCACTAGGTCTGCCAGATTAGAAGCTTTAGCAAAGGTTCTGGAAGACCCTAAATTCCAAGACATTAGCTCAACATTGCAAGAATTGCCGGAGACGGTAATGTATACCCGTAACGACCGAGTCAAAGTCCAACTACTCGAAACACTCTTTAGAGCTGCTTCCTTCGCCGTTACATCCAACTTAGCTAACTTGACCTCGACAGCTCCTTTGAGAGAGATTCCAAACAGAACAGAATCAATAAAGACAGGTGCACAAAAGAGATGGGACCTACCCAAAGTTAACGAATGGGTTCAAAATCTTACCCAAGGTCGGTACACCGTGCATTCTGACAATCAGATTGTTCTTCCGGGGCTACGTTTAGAGCTATTGCACAACTATGTTCAAGACGCTCACACAGGCGCGCAGGTTTCATTTGATCAAGTCGGGATGGGCCTAAGTCAATTGGTGCCGATTGTCGAACAGGTGTTCACGCGACCGGAAGGGGAGTTCGCAGATCTCCCAAGCTTCGCTTCGGTTCACCTGATTGAGCAACCTGAACTTCACCTCCATCCGAAGATGCAGAGTGGCATAGCAGACATGTTGATTGACGCCGTAAAGAATAACGAGTGGCAAACACAGGTAATTGTCGAGACACATTCCGAGAACATTCTGCTTCGAATACAAAAGAGAATCCGCGAAGGCAAGCTAGACCCAGAAATGGTTTCCATCGTCTACGTGGAAGGCAGTGAGAGGTCGTTTGACGAATATGGGGAAGTTTCGCAACACAACATTATGTACAACATAGAGCTTTCAAGAAGTGGTGACGTGATTGATCCATTCCCTGAAACTTTTGCTGATCTGAGGATTCAGGATCTTCTCTGATGAAATTTCTGACTTTGGTTAGCTCTGACCCATCAGAGTGGTTCGAACACATCAACGATGTATCGCACCTTCGACAAACAGTTACGGCGGTCCGTTCGAAAATATTGATGGTAGATGGAAACGTTCCGATGAACGCCTACCTTGAGAAAATCGCTGGGCTCTCAGACGAATCCAAGAACCTGATGGCGTCGTTTCTTCAACTGAACCCGAGAGCTGCGCTGCAACCTCAGACTCGCCTGGATTTCAAAGTTGGATTGGAGTACCCGGACGGCATAACTTTTGAA
>JBILRS010000086.1:0-4675 GCA_044372535.1 Rhodoluna sp. | reverse complement strand
CTGCTGTGCTCACCGGCATCTCTGGTGTGTTCCTCGGCCTTTACCAGCAGGCAGCCTGGGACACCGGCTTCTTCAACCTGCTACTGATCTTCGCGGCCGTAACTCTCGGCGGCCTCGGCACCTCTGCAGGTGCCGCGGTTGGCGCGATGATCATCGGCCTGCTCGTGGAGCTTTCAACTCTGGTTATTCCAGCCGACCTCAAGATTGCAGCCGCGCTGATCATCTTGATCTTGGTGCTACTGGTGAAGCCAGAAGGCGTGTTGGGCAAGAAGCAGAGAATCGGATAGGCACCCAATGGACATTATTTTCGGTAACGCAATCGACTGGCTCTTTCAGCCAATCACCGCCGCCTACGCGCTAGCCGCAATCGGTATCGCTCTGCACTTCGGTTTCACCGGCCTCCTGAACTTCGGCCAGGCCGTGTTCATGGCTGTCGGCGCCTACGGCTTCTCGATCTCGGTCAAGTTCTTCGGGTTAGGTTTCTGGCCGTCGGTTGCCGTGGCAATCATCGCCTCGGTGGTGATGGCCTTCATCCTCGGTATTCCAACGCTCCGGCTTCGAAGCGACTATCTGGCAATCGTGACAATCGCGGCGGCCGAAGTCTTCCGCTTCATCGTCTCGACCACTTCGGCTCAACCGTTCACCGGTGGCCCTCAGGGGTTGAACGAGTACTCCGGGGAGTTCTGGGCCATGAACCCGATACCAGACGGAAACTACAAGTTCTGGGTGTGGAACTACACCGAAGACGACATCTTTGCGCGCATCGTGGCTTGGAGCTTGGTAATCATCTTCGCGGTAATCCTCGCGATCCTGGTTCGCAGCCCATGGGGACGCGTGCTTAAGGGAATCCGTGAAGACGAAGACGCCGTGCGCTCGCTCGGCAAAAACGTTTACTCGTACAAGCTCCAGTCGCTCGTGGTCGGTGGCCTCATGGGCACCGTCGCCGGCATCATCTTCGTGCTGCCAACCTCGGTTCAGCCGGGCAACTACGGCACCACGTTGACCTTCTTCATCTGGACGATCCTGCTCCTCGGTGGCGCTTCAACCGTCATCGGTTCAATCGTCGGAGCGATGATCTTCTGGTCACTGCTCTCGCTAACCAGCGACCTGCTGTCAGCGGGTGTCGAGAGCGGAATCATCACGTTCCTAACTCAGAACCAGGTTGGCACGATTCGCTTCATGCTCGTTGGTATCGCGCTGATGCTTCTGGTCATCTTCAGGCCTCAGGGTCTGTTCGGCAACAAGAAGGAGCTGTACTTCAATGCCTAGTCAAATCGCTAAAGGCGAAGCCCTGCCGGGTTGCGCAAAAGTTGACCCGATTCTGGTTGCCGACAACGTTCGCCGTCAGTTCGGCGGAAACGTTGCCGTTGACGTCGAGCACGTCGAGATTCCGCGCGGAATGATCACCGCTCTGATCGGCCCAAACGGAGCCGGCAAGACCACCTTCTTCAACCTGCTGACCGGCTTCGACCAGCCAAACTCGGGCGAGTGGAGCTTCGACGGCAAAAAGCTTGCCGGCGTTCCTGCCTTCAAGGTTGCCCGCATGGGAATGGTTCGCACCTTCCAGCTCACCAAGTCACTCAACATGCTCACCGTGATGGAGAACATGCGCCTAGGTGCCCAGAAGCAGCCGGGTGAGAGCCTGCTACGCGCCCTTATCAAGCCGTTTTGGCAGAAGAACGAGGACTCGATCACTGAGACCGCCACAGAGCTTCTGAAGCGCTTCAAGCTTGACGCCAAGGCCGACGACTTTGCCGCCGGTCTCTCTGGCGGCCAGCGCAAACTGCTCGAGATGGCCCGTGCCCTCATGACCAAGCCGCGCTTGGTCATGCTCGACGAACCGATGGCTGGTGTCAACCCGGCACTAACCCAGAGTCTCCTCGAGCACATCAAGGGGCTCAAGTCCGAGGGCATGACCGTGCTCTTCGTTGAGCACGACATGCACATGGTCCGCAACATCTCTGACTGGGTCATCGTGATGGCCGAGGGCAAGATCGTTGCCGAAGGCCCACCGAACGACGTCATGAAGAACCCTGCCGTGATCGACGCCTACCTCGGCGCCCACCACGACAGCGACCTCGGCGCCGACAAGATTGCGAAGGGCAAGTAATGGCTAGCAAAAACATCGTTGTCGAGACCAAGGGCCTCTACGCCGGCTACCTACCGGGCGTCAACATCCTCAACGACTGCAACATCGTCGTCGAGCAGGGCGAGCTAATCGGCATCATCGGCCCAAACGGCGCCGGCAAGTCCACGCTGCTAAAAGCCATCTTCGGCTTGGTCAATGTTCGCGAGGGCACAATCACCCTGAACGGCGAAGACATCACCGGACTCAAGGCCAACAAGCTCGTCTCTAAGGGCGTTGCCTTCGTGCCGCAGACCAACAACGTGTTCCCGAGCCTAACCATCGAAGAAAACCTCGAAATGGGTGTTTTCCAGATGCCCAAGCGCTTTCAGGAACGCTTCGACTTCGTAACCTCGGTGTTCCCTGAGCTCGGCAAGCGCCGCGCCCAGCGTGCCGGCTCGCTCTCGGGCGGTGAGCGCCAGATGGTGGCCATGGGCCGCGCTCTTATGGTTGACCCTAAGGTTCTGCTGCTAGACGAGCCGAGCGCTGGTTTGTCGCCTGTGCGCCAGGACGAAGCCTTCCTGCACGTTCGTAGCGTCAACGAGGCCGGTGTGACCGTAATCATGGTCGAGCAGAACGCCAGACGCTGCCTGCAGATCTGTGACCGCGCCTACGTGCTCGACCAGGGCAAAGACGCCTACACCGGCACCGGACGCGAGCTACTAGCCGACCCGAAGATGGTCGAGCTTTACCTCGGCAACCTAGCCGAACAAAAGTAAGCCAAGACGCTTTCTCTTTAGAAGCAAAGAAATCCCCCCAACCCGAAGGTTGGGGGGATTTCTTCTCAGTACCGACTAATTAGTCGATCTTGCCGTAAACGGCTTCCTGAGGGGTGTTCTTGTTGTCTTCGCCGTATAGGTAGGTTCCTACGTAGGCTTCGGTTGGGTCACCATTGTCGTCGAATGAGATCGGTCCCGATACACCTTCGAAGTCAATGTCCTTGCCAGCCTTGATTAGGTCAAGAGCTGTCTTGTAGCCGGTACCGGTGGTGAAGTCGACCTTTTCGCCGTCCTTCGAAACCTCAACCATGTACTTCTTGATGGTTGCGCCGGTTACGTCCTCGCCGTTCTGTACTGCAACAGATGCAGCAAGGGCGATTAGCATGGTGGCGTCGTACGACTCAGCAGCGTAAGCAAAGTCGGTTAGGTCCTTGTTTACGGTTGCTAGACGGGTCTTGAAGTCATCAGTTGCGATAACACCAGGAATGGTTCCCTGTGCGCCTGCAATGTTGAAGTCGGTGAAGTCCTTGTCGAAGTTTCCGGTGTTTCCGTCAACTAGGTACAGTGCCTCTGGGTTCCAACCCTTGGTCTTGACCAAGTAAGGAAGGATTACCTTGACCTCGTCGAACGAGATAACTGCAATGGCGTCAGGCTCTGATGCTAGAACCTTGTCAACCTGTGCGTTTACGTTCTTCGAGCTAGCTGGGAACTCTTCGTTAGCAACGACTGAGCCGCCCTGAGCTTCGATTGATAGCTGTGCGTTCTCCTGTAGTCCAACACCGTATGGGTCCTGGATGGTTAGGAATGCAACAGTGCTGTAACCGTCTGCGAGGATCTTGTTTCCAAGAACGCGGCCCTGTAGCACGTCAGAAGGAGCGGTACGGAAGTAGAAACCGTTGTCCTCGTAGGTGCTTAGTACAGGTGCGGTGTTAGCAGGTGAAACCTGCACCATCTCGTCAGCAATTACCTTGTCGATAACCGAAAGGGTTACACCCGAAGATGCAGCACCAACGATTGCGTCAACACCAGCAGACTTCAGTGCAGCCTGTGACTGCGAAGCAGTGTTGGTGGTGGTGTCGCCTGAGTCGGTGTGCTTGATCGATACGCAAGCGCCGCCAACTCCACCGTTCTCGTTGATTTCCTTAACAGCTAGGTCAACACCAGCAATTTCCGGTGGGCCGAGGAACGCAAGGTTACCGGTGGTTGGAAGTAGGGTGCCAAGCGCTAGCTTGGCGTCTTTGCAACTTGCGGCGTCGAATGTTGCTGGCGCGCAAGCAGTGAGGAGCATACCGGCGGTCGCAGCAACTGCTACTAGGCCGAGTCCTCGCTTGAGGTTCTTGTTCATCTTTTCTCCGTTTCGAATGGAAGCGTGCTCAGGAGGGTACTCCTGTTCACTAGGCAAAAGCATAGCCAGCAACGCCAATAAAGAAACCCCTATTACGGCTCATTTCAACGAAATCAATAGCCCTAAAGGCAAACCTAAGTAGTATTTCGTTGCGAAATCCAAAAACGGAAGAGCAATCAATCGCCAAAAAGAGATTTACCTTCGTTTTTCGCAATTTATCCCAGAAAAACCGCCGTGTAACAATCTTGTTTCGATACGAACAATTCGCGGTAAACGTCCTATTTGACGAACTTTCGGCGCGAACTAACCATGTCAACCGACAAGAACGCCAGCGCCACCCAAACCAGCCCAAACCCGAACCAGCGCGCCAACGGCATCTCTTCGTGAAAGTAAAACAGCCCCAAGCTGAACTGGATCACCGGGGTGAGAAACTGCATGAACCCAACCCAAGACAACGGCAGATGCTTAGCGGCCGAACCAAACAAG
>JBILRS010000023.1:0-17358 GCA_044372535.1 Rhodoluna sp. | reverse complement strand
GAGAGGTGATACGCGGTTGTAATCCGAGAGTCCCGATCCGTCCTTGATGACCATGCCAGTGGTGTCGAGTTTGGTTGGCAAAAGCGACTTCTTGATGGCTAGGTCGATCGAGCCGAAGGACGCACTCAGACCGTTCTTGATTGCCACCAGTCTCGCCAGGTACTCGGCCTCGGTGTTGTCTGAGACCTGAAGCATGTGCTTGATCCAGACGCTGATTGGCTGCGAAGTCACGGTTGCGATTGTCGAAGAGTTGACTGGCAACTTGCCCTCGCTCAAAGACGCGGTGGTTGCAATAGCGCCCAGTGCGGTCTTGAAGTACTTGCCGGCGTTCAAGACCGGAGTCGCACTGCGCTTGGAGGTCTCTGACTTCGGGTTGGTTCTGTCGCCATCGACTTGAAGCGCGGTGACCTCTGACATGTAACCCTCGATCTGCTCGCTGCGCTCCCAGCTCGGCTCCCACTTCGGCTCAGCGAACAGAGTCGAGTCGAGCACGATTTTGCTGATTGCGGTGACTCCGTTGGCGGTTGCCCAGGCGTTGACCTGAACGGCTAGGTCGCTTAGTTTCGGGGCGTCCTTGTAGACCGACTGCTGACCAGGCTTCACGCGAGAAAGTGTTGGGTCGCCGGCGCCAACGATGATGATGGTCGTCGGGTCAATCGGGTCTGCGTAAACCTTGGTGCTGACTCGATAGTTCGGCCCGAGCGACAGCAGAGCGGCACCTGCGGTAAGTAGCTTCATGGTCGAGGCTGTTGGCGAGGCAATGTTGGCTCCGCGATCAAAGAGCACCTCATCGGTGGCCGCGTTGATGACAACCGCCTGCATCGAGGCAAGCTTCGGGTCGGTGCCTAGGTCACCAACCTTGCAGTCACGAATAACGCTCGAGGTTGGGGTGGCCGAAGGCGTGGCGCTGCCTGTCGGCTTTGGGGTCTCTGAAGCCTGTGGGGCACTACCAACAGTGACCGAAAGACCCAGGATGATTAGCGTTAGAGTTAGCAAGCCACCGAGTGCACCGATGCCAACCTGCTTGAAATAGCGGAATCCGCCCTTTTCTTCACTCACTTAACCACTCCAAAGTCTCGTTTTACCCC
Source organism: Rhodoluna sp. (assembly GCA_044372535.1). Lineage (GTDB taxonomy): Bacteria > Actinomycetota > Actinomycetes > Actinomycetales > Microbacteriaceae > Rhodoluna. The sequence goes on along the minus strand of JBILRS010000023.1, from coordinate 16,270 downwards.
AAATTCGAGTCTATCGTTGCGCCTGTAAACTTGCCTTATGAACAAGTTGACTCGAGCCATAACCATCGCCCTGTTTGCAGTGTTTTCGGCGGTTGCACCGACAGCCAGCTTTGCCCATGACGAGCTGGTTTCGAGCAGCCCGGCCGCAGGCAGCACGGTTGAAGCTGGCGATATCCCCATCGCCATCGAATTTGGCGAAGCGTTGATGGAATCTACCGACAACGCGGGCACCGAAATTCTTATCGTGGACGACACCACCAACGAAGTTCTGCCCGTTGACTGCATCTCGGTTGAAGGAAACCACATCTACGCGACCGCCGGGCTCTACGTCGAAGGCCCAGTGACCCTTACCTGGCGAACCGTTGCCGAAGATGGCCACCCAATCAGCGAGAGCTTCGGCTTCACCGTAACCAACCCCGAGGGTCTAACTCCTGGCGAGGGTAGCCTTTGCGGTATTGAGAGAAGCAACGTGCTCGTCGACAAAGAACCGGTAGCCACCAGTACTGGCCCTGACAACGCCCTCATCGGCCTGGGTATCGGCATTGCTCTCATCTTCGGCTTTTCGATCCTCGGCGCACTCAAGATCAAGCGTCGTGAAGACAAAGAAGACAGATACCGCTAAACCTATTTGCCGAGCGGCCTGACCAGCGCGTCGATGTTGCCGAGCACTGCCTCGAATTCGGCGGGAGTCATGAGCTTTAGTTCCATCACAACTTCGCGAACGGTTTTTCCTTCGGCCTGAGCCTTCTGAGCAACCAGGGTAGCGTTTTCGTAGCCAAGCATTGGCGAAATAGCGGTAACCAGACCAATCGAACGCTCAACGTCGAACCTGAGCTTCTCTTCGTTAGCCGTGATGCCGTCGATGCATCGGTCGGCGAGGGTGCGGCAACCTGCCGAGAGCTGAGTGATCCCCATCATCAGCGCGCGGGCAATGATCGGCTCGAAGGCGTTTAGCTGCAACTGGCCACCCTCCGCCGCCATCGTCACCGTCATGTCGTAGCCAATCACAGCAAAGGCGATCTGGTTGATCACCTCGGGAATCACCGGGTTGACCTTGCCCGGCATGATCGAAGACCCAGCCTGCATTGCAGGGAGGTTGATCTCACCAAAGCCGGCTCGCGGGCCTGAAGAAAGTAGCCGAAGGTCGTTAGAAGTCTTGGACAACTTGACGGCGACGCGCTTTAGAACGCCGCTGACCATTACGAAGACGCCGGCGTCCTGAGTCGCCTCGACCATATCTTCGGCCACCACGAAAGGAATCCCGGTCAGGGCAGACAGACGCTCACAGGCAAGCTTTGAGTAACCCGCAGGAGCATTTAGCTGGGTTCCGATGGCAGTGCCACCGAGGTTGATCTCGCAGAGCAGCGGCAAGACCTCACGCAGTCGCTGCTCGTCTTCCATTGTCATGCGCGCAAAGGTGGCGAACTCTTGACCAAGGGTCATCGGCACAGCGTCCTGCAACTGGGTGCGACCCATCTTGATCACGTTTACGAACTCCGCCGATTTGCGCGCAAATGAGTTGCGCAGGTAGTCCATGCTGTCGATCAGGTTGCGAAGCTCGAGAATCAGAGCGACCTTTAGCGCGGTCGGGTAAACATCGTTGGTTGACTGCGACATGTTGACGTGATTGAGCGGGTGAATGTATTCGTAGTCACCCTTGGCGTGACCGGCCAGCTCTAGGGCTCGGTTGGCAATGACCTCGTTGGCGTTCATGTTAGTGCTGGTGCCGGCACCGCCCTGGATTGCATCGACAACGAACTGGTCGTCAAATTTTCCTTCGGCGACCTCGGCGCAGGCGGCCACGATCGCGTCTTTGATTTTGGTGTCAAGTTCACCGACGGCGTGGTTTGCCTCGGCAGTTGACTGCTTCACGAGTGCTAGTGCCCGAATCAAGCTGCGGTAGTGCCCGATGGGAACGCCGGAGATTGGAAAGTTTTGCACCGCCCTAGCGGTGTGGACGCCCCAGTAGACGTCTGCGGGTACCTCGAAATCGCCGAGGAGGTCATGTTCTAGCCTCATTGCTGACATGGCTTTAGTCTGACACGAAACCCGTTCGCAACCAAACGACTAGCGGGTGAGTCTTGCTCCGCAGGTATAGGCCTTCACAACCAAGCTGTCGAGCTTTGTGCGGGTTCCGCCGCCGACGCCCTCACCCCGAGCGAAAAAGGCATAGACGAGCCGGTGGCCGTCTTTAGCGGTGACGTAGCCGGCTAGCGAGTAAAGCCCGGGGATAAAGCCGGTCTTGGCTTGCACGACACCTTTGGGGAGCTTGTTCGCGCCCTTGAAGCGGGTGCTCAGAGTGCCCGCGGACGTAGGCGTGGCCAAATATTTTGAAAAGTCACCGATTGCCTCTGAGAAGGGATCTAGCGCCAGAAGGGTGTCGGTGATGAGTCGAGCCGTGACGCGATTGTCCTGAGCCAAACCGGAGGCATCCTTCATGACTAGACCCTTTGAACTAACCCCGAGTTGCGATAGCGTCTGCTTCATCATCGGCTGAATCGCCGTGTAGTTGGTGCCGAAGCCCGTCCACTTCGAGACCTGGCGTGCGATGAACTCGACCTCGGTGTTGTCGCTGAACTTCATGCCATGGTCAACCCAAGACTCGACCGGCGAGGATGTAACCGAAGCGATTTCGGTGAGCACTAGTGGTGTCTTTGGCAGCGCTTCGATGGTTGCTGACTGAGCGCCAGATCCGAGCGTCTTCTTGAATATTGCAGCCGCCTGCGTGGTTGGGGTTGACGTGCGGACTCCTGAATAACGCTTGTCGGTTAGATCAGGGTTCAATCGTGCAGCATCAACCTGTAGGGCTGTGATCGGCGAAATGTACCCGTTGGTTCGGTCGCTGAGCCTCCAGAAGGGGTTGTAGGCAACGCCCTTGAAGTATGAGTCGTCGACGATGATCTTGGTGATCTTCGTGCCTGCCGGAAGCTTTGCTAGTGCCTGGGTGGCCAGTCGTGGCAGTCGGGCGGGCTTTGGGTAGGTGCTGTAGCTCGGTGGCATCAACCTTGAAAGTGTCGGATCGCCAGCCCCCTGCAATACCAGCGTGCCGGGCTCGTCGGCAACCGAGTAAACCTTGGTGGCAACCGTGAACTTGGCAGGCAACTGAACGATTGCCGCAACACCGGTGAGAATCTTCAAAACCGAGGCAGACGGGGTCGGCTCATCCGCTCGTAGCGCAAACAACTGTTTTTGGCTATCGAGATCGACAACCCTGCCGTAAAACTTTCCGAGCTCGGGAGCCTTGATCGCCGAAGTCATTGAACAACTCGTCGAAGCCGAAACCGGTTGCGCTAGACCCAGCAGCAGAACAGCGCTGAAGGCTATGGCAACGGATTTGCGGAGCATGCCTCAAGGCTACCGAAGCGAAAGAGCGCCGAGCCCGAAGGCCCGACGCTCTTTGCTTGTGAATCTCTTACGAAAGGATGTCTTCTAGAAGTTCCTTCTTCGAGTTCTTCTGGATCATCGAAACAACTAGTCCGACTGCCGCTGCGATGAACGGTAGCAAGACGAGGAACCAACCGAGGTCGGTGAGCTGCCATGCTCCCTCTGGTGTGGTTGGGTCAACACCCTCAGGAGCAAGGCTACCGAGCAGGTTGAAGCGGCTCATCAGCATGTATAGACCAACGCCAAGACCGACTGCAGAAACCAGTGGAGCGATAGTCGACTTCCAGATGCTTACGGTCTTGTCTTTACCGAGGTAGACGACAATCGCGAGGCTAACCAGAATCTCGACGAACATGATCGCTACCGCGGTCACGGCCGACATCCAGGTGAACAGGTTCTTGATTCCATCAAGGTTGGCGGCCGCAAAGCTAACCATCACAGCAAGTGCCAGAACAGAGGTTAGAAGAACGCCGTTTACCGGGGCACCTGATTTGTTGGTCTTCGAAAGCATCTTTGGAAGAACACCGCCGCGACCAAGCGCGAAGAAGTATCGACCTAGGGCGTTCTGGAAGGCAAGGACACCGGCGAAGCAGCTTGAGATTACTAGCCAGCCCATAAGTGTTGACATCCAGTTGCCGCCGAGGTTGTCGTCAGCAATTGCGAAGATGACACCGGCTGGGTTAGCCAAGCCTTCGCTAGATGTGGCCACTGCTCCTGCTACGGATTCGCTGTTGCCGCCCATTGCGGTGGCCATTGCGAATGCCGTGAAAGCAAAGATCACGGTGATGGTTCCGACAGCCCAGTAGGTGGCCTTAGGAACAACGCGCTTAGGGTCTTTCGACTCTTCACCGTAGATTGCAGTTGCCTCGAAGCCGATGAACGAAGCAAACGCGAAAGCGATTGCGATACCTGCACCACCGGAGAAGCCACCAGCGAAGATAGCGTCAAAGCTGAACGAGTTGGCTAGGTTTGCGTCGCCTCCGTGGTTGATGAAAACCGCGGCAGAGGTAATGACGAGGGTTGCTAGTTCAGCGAGCAAAAGCACACCGAGAACCTTGGCGCCGACGTCAACGCTCAGTAGCGAAAGGAGGGTGGCGAGGGCCCAGGTGATGATCGCCCAAACGTACCAAGGCTGGGTGATTTCCAAACTGGCGGCCATCTGGCCCGAGAGGACTCCACCGATGAAGCCGTAGATCGCCAGCTGAATGGTTAGGTAACCAACCAGCGACGCGAATGCCGATGCGACACCGGCGTTCTTGCCGAGACCGCGACCAACGTAGGCGAAGAACGCTCCGGTGTTGGTGACTTTCTGGCTCATTGCGGCGTAGCCGACCGAGAACACAAGGAGCACGAGACCCACAGCGAGGTAGGTGCCGGGCGTGCCGGCCTGGTTTCCAAGAAGCATTGCAACTGGGACGGCACCAGTCATTCCTAGTAGTGGTGCAGCTGCAGCCACCACGAAGAAGACGACGCCTAGGACACCGAGGCGCCCCTTACGGAGGCCGGTGTCAGGTGAGCTATTTGACATAAGGGAAATCTCCTCAAAGAGTTGAAAAATCATTCGGGTATGAACGATTGCTACTAAGCGTTACGCGGGCGGAGTGTTCGGTCAAGTTCATACGGCGGTTTTTCAAATGCTTTTCCGAATCGTTATAAAGGCGAATCATGCCTATTTGTTCGGAAGCGAATGATTCGCTACCCTAATTCAATGAGCGAACTCAACGGATTCCTAGCACCCAAGACCCCCAGCGGCAAAAGTGCCATCGTGCCAAACATGCCCTGGTACTACTCGGGCACCCTACTAACAGTCGAGTACCTAACCGATCCAGCAAACGTTCGCGCGATTCTGCCAGCCGAGCTCGAGTTGGCAGATGAGGAGCCAGGCGCAGTAGCAATAATCTGGGCCGACTGGCAATCGTGTTCTGAGGGTGGAGCCGAGTTGCTCGACCCGGTTCGTTCGCAGTACCTAGAGACCTTCGTCGTAGTGCGCTGCAAGTTCGAGGGCGTTACCTACAGTCGCTGCGTTGCGATCTGGGTGACCAAAGACTTTGCCATCGCTCGCGGTTGGTTTCAGGGCTACCCGAAGAAGCTTGGCTCGATGCATGTCACCCGCGTCTTCAACCACGGCAAGGCGACACCGAAGCTCGAAAACGGCGCAAAGCTCGGAGCATCGCTTTCGGCATACGACCACAGACTCGCTTCGGCAATCGTCACGCTGCGTGAGCCAAGCGAAAGCAACGGATTCGTAAACGGGCACAAGATGCTGCACTCGCGCTGGGTGCCATCGATCACTCCAGGTGCCGGCAACTCGCTAGACCAGTTGATCAGCATGGGTGGCATTGACGCTGACCTGGGGCCGACCTGGGTGGGCGACGCAGAACTAACTCTCGGCGATTCACAGTGGGATGAGCTAAACGCGATTCTCCCGGTGAAGAAGGTCCTTGCCGGTTACTACCGTGAACTCGGAGTGACCTTCAACGGTGGCAACCTGCTCGCCGACCGCTCAAACCCTTCGGTTTAGTAGAACTCGAAGTACTCGTCGATCTCCCACTGGGTGACATCGCGAGTCGGCTCAGGAACTGCCGCTTCGTAGCGCGCGATCTCGTCGCGCTTCATGACCAAGAACACGTTGATTAGCTCTTGACTCAACTGCTCACGTAGATCGTCGTTCGCCTCTAGCGCGTCCAACGCTGCGGTAAAGCTCATCGGCAGAATTGGCGAAGACTCGTCGTCGTAGCTCATGCCAACCGTGTGTGGCGGGCAAACCAGGTTGCGCTTGATGCCGTCTAGGGCTGCCGCGAGGATGCCAGCAACGACAAGGTAAGGGTTTGCCGCTCCGTCGCCCACGCGAACCTCGAGGCGCGTGCCCTGACCGCGCTCCGGCGGGATTCGAACCATCGTCGAGCGGTTGTCATAGCCCCAGCTGGCCCGGTAAGGCGCGAGAGTGTCTGGCCCGAGTCGCTTGAAGGCGTTGACGGTTGGGTTGGTGAATGCGGTGAGGGCCATCGCGTTCTGAGTTAGGCCGGCAATCATCTTGCGAGCGGTCTCGCTCAACTCTTCGCCTTCGAACATCTGGTTTTTGCCAGCCATGTCGGTGACCGAGAAGTGCAGGTGGAAGCCGGAGCCGCCCTCATCGCTCCAAGGCTTGCCCAGGAAGGTGGCGTGCTGACCGCGACGAGTGATGATGTCTTTGATTGCGGTCTTGAACATGAATGTCCGGTCGGCGGCGTCCAGAGCCTCGGAGTGATACAGGTTGATCTCATACTGAGAAGGGCTGAACTCGGCGTTTCCGGCGAACACGTCGATGTTCATCTGGTCGAGCATGCGGAGCAGGTATAGGAAGTTGCCGTGCGGGTCAACACTTGCTCCCGACGTGTAGACGTAGCCGGTCTTCTCGTGACCTCTCTTGTAACCGCCGTCTTCGGTGCGATCGGCAATGTAGAACTCGAGCTCCGGGCCAACTACCGGCTGCAGCCCGAGCTTGTTGTACTCGGCGATGATCTTCTTGAGCACCGATCGTGGCGACATTAGATTGTCGGTCTGGTCAGGGTTGAAGGCGTCAGCGATGACGTAGGCGACGCCCGGCTCCCAAGGCATGTGAGTGATGGTCTCAGGGTCTAGCTTCGAAACGAGGTCTTGCAAGCCATCCGAAGCGATATTGTTTGCATCAAGAACGTCTCCGCGCGTCGTGGTCACCCAAACGCCCTGGCAGAACGCGGGGCCGTTGTGAGCAGCTTTATCGAGCATGCTCACTAGGAGGTCTTTGGAACGCGTGATGCCTAGCACGTCGCAGTAGATCAACCGTAGAACGTCGATTCCGTCGGCCTTCAGTTTTTCGCGCAAAGCAACGAGGTCGGTTCCCATTGCAACTCCTTTGTTATATCGTTAGGGTTCAAACGAATAATAACCCTAGGTAGTGTTACAAATACGCGACGTTATCTAAAAGTTAGGAAACCGATGAAGGTTTTGTTTATCCAGCATGACCACGTCTCTCCCACCGGTCCAGTCGGCGAGCGCTTCCGCGAGCGAGGTTTCGAGACCAGCGAGATTCTCGTGGTCAGCGAAGCAGACTTCAGCGCGCCAAACGTACCCTTCAAGTTTCCGGACTTCAACGAATACGACGTGTTGGTGCCGCTCGGCGCTCCCTGGGGCGCCTGGGACGACGCCTGCATCGGTAACTGGCTAACTCCCGAGATCGAATGGATCAGGTCGGCTATCGAGGCCGGCAAGCCCGTCTTTGGCATCTGCTTCGGTGGTCAGCTGATTGCCAGAGCCATGGGTGGCTCGGTTGCCCCCGGCCCCAAAGGAGAAATCGGTTGGACGTCGATCTGGTCTGAGCGAGAAGACCTGGTCGGCAATGGTCCGTGGTTTCAGTTTCACTACGACCGCTGGAAGTTGCCACCAGGCGCAATAGAGCTTGCGCGCAACCCGGTGGCATCGCAGGCATTCATCTATGGCAACAGCCTTGCCGTTCAGTTTCACCCCGAGCTCAACGCTGCCGGGCTGAAGGGTTGGCTCGACTGGGGTGGCGACCTTAAGGTTCTCGAAGATGGCCAAGACCCAGAAATCATGCTCGAGCAAACGCTAGCCACAGAGGACGCCGCGCGCGAACGCAGCTACAAGTTGGTCGACGCATTCATCGACAAGATTGCCAAGCTCTAGCGGGTAGTGACCTTGACCTGGAATCGTTTGATTCCGTGCACGAAGTTCGAACGTAGGTAATCGATTTCGCCAACCTGCTCGACCTTGTCGACGCGGCGAATCAGCTCTTCGAACATCACGCGTAGTTCAATGCGAGCCAGCGCGTTGCCGAGGCACATGTGCGGGCCACCGCGGCCAAAGGTCATGTGCTCGTTCGGGTTGCGGGTGACGTCCATCTTGTCTGGGTTCGCAAAGACGGTTTCGTCGCGGTTACCAGAAGCGAACCACGGCACAAGCTTCTGACCTGCTTTGATCTGAACGCCGTTGAATTCGACGTCCTTGGTGGCAGTGCGTCTGAAGTGGTAGACGGGGCTCGCGAAGCGTAGGAACTCCTCTACCGCCCACTCGATCTTGTCTGGGTTCTCTTGCAGGTAGGCGAGCTGATCTGGGTTTTGAATCAGGTTGCGCATGGTGTGGCTGATGGTGTGGCGAGTGGTCTCGTTACCAGCCACAACGAGGAGCAAGAAGTTGGTGTGGAAGTCGCGCTCGCTCAACGGGATTCCGTCGGAAGGCTCGGTGTTGACAAGCCTCGAAATGAGGTCTGTGCCGCCTTTACCCCTACGCTCTTTCGCAAGGGCGTCACCGTATTCGAACAGCTCAAGGGCTGCCGGGGACTTGAACGGCACGAGTCGGTACTTCTCGCTCTCGGCGCTGTTGATCAAAACATCGGCATGCTCTGGGTCGTCGAATCCGATCATGCGGTTACCCCAGTCGATCAGCTGACCGGCGTCTTCCATTGGCACGTCGAGAAGGCGAACGAGGACGTTGATCGGGAAGTCGGCGGCAACTTCTTCAACGAAGTCGAATGACCCCTTGGCGAAGGCTTTGTCGAGAGTGGTTGCGGTTAGGCCGCGTAGAAAGGTCTCGTACTTGGCCACCGCTTGCGGGGTGAACTCGCCCTGCAGGATTCTGCGCAGCGCACGGTGCCGAGTGCCGTCGGTCTCGAGTAGCGAGCGTCTGGCTTCTTCTTGCTCTGCGTCCACCTCTTCTAGGTTGGTGAAACGCTCCGAGGTAAACGTGGCTGGGTCGCGAAGGACCTTGACGATGTCGTGATACCGAGTCACCGAGTAAAAACCACTCTGCGGAGCTTCCTCTTCGTTCCAGTGCATCGGCGACTCGTTGCGAAGCTGCTTGAAGACGTCCCAAGGAGCGCCGTGCGCGAATAGGTCGAGGTCTGCCAAGCTGATGTTCTTCATCAAGAAACTCCTAGATTGTTTGGATACGAATCATTTTTACCTTAGTGGAAATCGCAGGTCATTCGGGACTAAATGATTACGATTCGGGGTTACGATTTAGCAACGAAGGGGCAGAGATGGCTGGAGCACACACACTTACCGAGACCGAGCGTCAGGTAACTGAGCGACTTTCGCACATGACCTTGGACTTTCAGGCGATGGCAGTTATGTCAAACCTGTTTCGTGCAGCCACTGCCGTTCGCAACCACCTAGAGCGCACCGTATTGTCGCAGCACGACCTATCTTGGACCGCCTTCGTGGTGCTCTGGGTCACCTGGATCTGGGAACCGATTGAAACTCGTCAAATCGCCGAAGAGGGGGGCTTCTCTAAAGCAACCCTGACCGGCGTGCTAACCACGCTCGAGGGGCGTGGCCTGGTCACTCGCTCAAAGAGCGAGACCGACGGTCGCCTGGTTTTGGTTTCACTGACCGAAAAGGGTCGAAAAATGATGGACATCCTCTTCCCGGAATTTAACGCAAACGAGCAGAAGATCGCTGGCGTAGTTTCGGAGGCAAGGCAAAAAGAGCTCGCCGGCCTACTTCGCGTAATTACCGTTGGCGTAGAGAAGAAAAGCTAGCCGCCTCTGCTACAAAACGCTTGAACAGCGCGAGCTGCTGGGCGTTCTCTGCATAGTTGTCTTCGGGGTGCCACTGCACGCCAAACGCCCAAGCCTTAGAAGGAATCTTGATTGCTTCAACAATGCCGTCTGCACTGGTTGCCAGAACCTCCAGACCCTCGCCAAGTTTGTCGATCGCCTGGTGGTGGTAGCAAGAAGCCTCGACTACCGCTTCGGTAAATCCGAGTGAGTCACCCTGCGAGACTTCGACCTGATGCACTTTGTGGCGGTGGTCGTCAGTCATGTGTTGAACCAGAGTGCCACCGAGGGCAACATTCACCAACTGGCAACCGCGACAAATAGCCAAGAGCGGCATCGCGTTTTCAAGAGCCCACCTGACTAGGGAGAAGTCCACTGCGTCCTGCTTTGGGTCAACCCCGTAGATTTCATCGGAGGTCGCCGCCGGCGCGTAGCTTGCTGGGTCGATATCGCCGCCACCTGGCATCAAAATGCCGTCAATGCCAGCCATGCGTTCGTTCCAGTCGCTGCCTTCGACCGGCAAGAAGGTAAGTGGGTCGCCGCCAGCCGCCCAAACAGCCTCGGCGAGCGCCTGCGCAGTCACGAGCCCGCGGTAGCGGGTAACAGTGGTTCCTTCGGCAAATCGGCCGAGGATCGCAATTCGTGGTCTAGCCATATCGAGATTCCAATCAAATCGTTATGAAAACTAGGTGCAACTAGGGTTAAGTATGCCCTAATCTAAATCATTAGCACCCGAACGATTATCTAAGTTCTAAGGAATGTATGAGCACCATCGAAGTTGCTGGCGCAACAGTTGACACCCGCCATTGGGTCAATGGGCAGCGTGTTGGCTCTGCCGACACCTTCACCAACACTTCCCCGATCGACGGCTCGTTTCTAGGTGAGATTTCTCGGGGCGATCAAGCAGAAGCAGACGCCGCAGTAGCTGCAGCCAAAGCGGCTTTTCCGGCTTGGGCGGCACTTGGACCAAAGGGTCGCGGAGAGATCCTGCACCGAATCGCCGACCTCGTCGAGGCAAATATCGAGACTCTCGCGATGCTCGAAACCATGGACAACGGCTCGCTGCTGCGCTCACACCGTCGCGGCGTGATGCCGAGAGTCGCCCTAAACATGCGCTTCTTTGCCGACTGGGCAATCAACGAGCTTCACCACGAGGTCTTTGAAACCCGCGGGCACTCGAACAACATTTCTTGGGACCCATCGGGCGTAGCCGCACTGATCACCCCTTGGAACGCTCCCCTGATGCTAGCGACCTGGAAGATCGGCCCAGCCCTTGCAGCCGGCGACACCGTGGTCTTGAAGCCTGCCGAGTGGACTCCGCTGTCTGCTTCGTTCTTCGCCGACCTAACAAAACAGGCTGGCCTCCCCGACGGCGTGTTCAACGTTGTCCAAGGCTTCGGCCGCGAGGTTGGTGCGGCTCTAGTTGCCAACCCAGACCTAGCGCGCATCTCGTTCACCGGCTCTGTGCCGACCGCAAAGGTTATTGCCCGATCGGCTGCCGATAACCTGACCCCGATTTCATTCGAACTTGGCGGTAAGTCTCCGTGCATCGTCCTAGAAGACGCCGACCTCGACCTCGCCGTCACTCTAGCTGTTGAGCAATACGACAACGCGGGCCAGGTTTGCCTATCGGGCACCCGAATCCTCGTGCACGAAAACATCGCAGACGACTTCGCCGAGAAGTTCCGCGAAAAGGCGTCGCTGATCAAGCAGGGCGACCCGCGCGATGAGGCGACCGACATCGGCCCGCAGATTCACCAGGTGCACTTCGACCGCATCAAGGGCTTCGTTGACCGAGCCAAGGCCGAGGGGCAGAACATCGTGATGGGTGGCGAGCCGAACGATGAGCTCGGCGGCCTCTACTTCAAGCCAACCCTCGTGAAGAACCCGACACCCGGCAGCGAAATCGTTACCGCCGAGGTGTTTGGCCCGGTGCTTTGCATGCAAACCTTCAGCAGCGATGAAGAAGCCGTTGCGATGGCGAACGGCACCGAATTCGGCCTGGCCGCCGTCTTGGTCTCTGGCAACCGCGAGCGCGCCGACAGAGTTGCCAAGCAGCTCGTCGCCGGCACCATCTGGGTCAACTGCTTCTTCGTGCGTGACCTCAAGGCTCCGTTCGGCGGCTCACGCAAGTCGGGCATCGGCCGCGAAGGTGGCACCTGGTCTTTCGACTTCTACGCAGACGTAAAGAACACAGTAGTTTCACCAACCGGTTGGAAGGAATAACAAATGGGTGAAGTAGTAGGTGCAGCAATCCTGGCCCACGTGCCAACGATCATGCTCCCAGAGGCAGTGCGCCGAGATCTGAACAACGGCAATGAGCTAACCCTTGTGCCGGGTCTAAAGAAGCTGCGCAAAGACATCTTCGAGACCCTCGACTACGACACCGTCGTGGTGCTCGACTCGCACTGGGCCACCACGGTTGAGTTCGTGATCACCTCGGCAGCAGAGCGCTCTGGTCTGTTCACCTCGGAGGAACTCCCCCGAGGCATGAGCCAGATCCCTTATGCGATGAAGGGCAACCCCGAGCTCGCCAACAGCCTGAGCAAGTACGACGAGAAGAACGGCACCTGGATCACCCCGATTGCCGACCCGCACCTGCCGATCTTCTACGCGACCGTAAACCTCTGGCACTACCTCGGCCGCGGCTTGGACGACAAGAAGTGGATTTCGATGTCGGTTTGCCAGACCGGTACGCCAGAAGACTTCCTGCGCGCCGGTCGCGCACTCGGCGAAGCGATTCGAGACAGCGACAGCAAGGTGCTTCTGCTAGCATCGGGTGCGCTCAGCCACACCTTCCACAAGCTTCGCGACCTGCGCAAGCACGAGGCCAGCGACCCGAAGCACATCTACACACCTGAGGCCTACGAATATGACAAGAAGGTTATGGCCTGGTTCGCTGAAGGTAACCACAAGGCCGTCCTAGACGACTTCGACAACTTCAAGAAGTACAAGCCAGAGGCAGGTTTCTACCATTACCTAGCCATGGCTGGAGCGATCGGCGAAGAGGCAAACACCTCGGTCGGTCGCTTGTACTCTGAATACGAAAACTCGATCGGCACCGGCCAGGTTCACATCTGGTTCGACAAGCCGGAGGGTGGCTTCCCACTACCTAAGGACGTGACTCTCTCTCGTGACTGAGTATCGAAGAATTCTGCTTGACGGCTACCCGATTCAGGTTTTGCGCCAGGGTGAAAACCTTGTTGCACCAGACGGTCGCGTTGTCGCAATCGAGGACGCCGTGCACCTCGCGCCGAGCGAGCCGACCAAAATCATCGCGGTTCACCTGAACTACGACAGCCGCACTCAGGAGTTCATGACCAAGCTCCCTGCTGCGCCAACCTACTTTCACAAGCCGATCACCGCGCTAAACACTCACAAGGGTGCCGTGGTTCGACCTGCCGGTTGCAAGTGGCTCAACTACGAAGGCGAAATCGTCATCGTCATCGGCAAGACCTGCCGCAACATTTCGCCGGCAGAAGCTGGCGAGTACATCGCCGGCTACACGGTTGGCAACGACTACGGCCTGCACGACTTCAGAGACACCGACGCCGGCTCGATGCTTCGCGTGAAGGGCTCTGACACCCTGGCCCCGGTTGGTCCGGGGCTCGTCACCGACTGGGACTTCAGAAACAAGATGATCCGCACCTACGTGAACGGCGAAGTCAAGCAAGAAGACAACACCGACAACATGGAGTGGGACATGCACTACCTGGTTGCCGACATCGCTCGCACCATCACGCTCGTCCCGGGCGACATGCTGTTCTCGGGAACCCCGGCGTTCAGCCGCCCAGTTCAGCCAGGCGACATCGTCGAGGTGGAGGTCGAAGGCCTCGGACGCCTGACCAACCACATTGTCGAAGGACCAACCCCGATTCGTACCGACGTTGGCGCTCAGCCGACCGAGAGCGAAGAAGTCGTCTCAACCGCAATGGGTGGCGACTGGGAGTTCAGAGGCATTCGCACCCCATCTAAAGACCTGTACCCATCTACCGTGGAGGAAAAGTAATGACAATCAAAATCGAAGTCGACATGACCAAGTGCCAGCACTACGGCCAGTGTGTCTTTGAAGCACCGGACGTGTTTCGCTTGAACGAAGACGACAAGCTCGAATACACCGCCGAGGCAGACGACTCAGAGCTAGCCAACGTTGAGGCAGCGATCGACATCTGCCCGATGCAGGCAATTTCAATCGTTCGCTAATGCCAAAACCCGTAATCATCGTCGGGGCGTCGATGGGTGGCTTGCGCGCCGCCGAAGCGCTTAGACGTTTTGGTTACGCGGGCCCGATAACGGTCATTGGCGACGAACCTCACGCGCCATACAACAGGCCGCCACTGAGCAAAGAAGTGCTAGCCACCGAGGTCAGCCACGAGGCCGTGGCGTTTCCGCAGCGAGACTCAACAGCCGACGTGAACTGGCTGCTAGGCACGCGAGTTGAATCAGCCGACTTGGCGCACGGCACCGTCACCGATTCGAATGGCGAAACTCATGCCTACTCAACACTGATCATCGCCACCGGGCTTCGGCCAAAACGCCTCACGGTCGCGAACGGCGAACTTGCCGGCCGCCACGCGGTCAGAACCCTCGATGACGCAATTGCACTGCGAAGAGACCTCAAACCTGGCGCGAAGGTCGTGGTCTTGGGTGCCGGCTTCATCGGCTGCGAGGTAGCTGCCACCGCCCGCAAACTGGGCTGCGAAGTTTTTGTCGTGGCTCCCGGCGTGCACCCGATGATTCGCCCGCTCGGAATCGAACTGGCAAGAGAACTTGAGCGTCGGCACGAAGCCATGGGTGTCGAGTTCCGCATGAAGACCGGGGTTACCGATTTGGTAGGCACAAAAAGGGTTGAAGGCGTCGTCCTAGACAGCGGCGAAACTCTGCCCTGCGAAGTCTTAGTCGAAGCGATCGGGTCGCACCCGAACACCGAGTGGCTCGAGGGCAACGACCTCGGCCTGAGCGACGGCGTACTTGCCGACAACGACCTGCGCGCGGTGAAATCCAATGGCGAAGCCTGGTCAAACGTCTTCGTGATTGGCGATGTGTCCAGATTCGCAAATCCACTCTTCGATGACATCGAGCGACGAGTTGAGCACTGGAACATCCCCACGGACACGGCCAAACGGGTCGCTCAGGTCTTCAACGAAGTGGCTGAGGGTCAGTTTGCGCCAATCCCGTCATTTTGGAGCGATCAATACGACATGCACATCCTTGCCTACGGCCTTCTTGCCCTGGCCGACGAAGTGAAACTGATCGCGGGTGAACTCGAAGGCGAATGTGTCTTCGGCTACTACCGAGCAGGCAAAATGGTTGGAGTTTGCGGAATCGGCATGAGAACAACAGTTATGAGCTACCGAAAGGAATTCGAACTCAAATGAGCGAAAACTTCGACTTGGATGTCACCTTCGACGAGCGGGAGCCGGATCTCAGCCACCTGAGCGAGAGCGAGCTGTTGCAGGCCGTGGAACGCCTACCAGAGGCTCTCAGGGGCGTCGCCATGGGTTTGTTGGTAGAAAAGCGCACGATGTCTGACGTGTCTCAGGAGCTAGCCATTCGTCAGGCTGAACTAGTAACCCGACTGCATCGGGCCAAGCAAATTATCGCTGGCTAGTTGACCTGGCAGAAGACCTCGAGTGCAGCCTTCGGGCCAGCCACAATCAGGTAGTCGCCATCATTTAGAACGGTGTCTGGAGTAGCCGGCAAGTAGTCCGAGTCACCGTGACTGGTAGCCACCACAATCACGCCGTAGTGGCGGCGAATTGCCAACTCGGTGAGCGATTTACCGTTGAATGTGTGCGCAGACACGGTCTTTGCCATAACAAAACCCTCGTCGATCTCGACATAGTCGAGTTGATCTCCGCCCACCTGGTGAGCGACTCGCTTACCCATGTCGTTTTCGGGGAATACAACGTGATTGGCCCCGATTTGCTTCAAGATTCGACCGTGAGCCTCGGAGGTAGCTTTTGCCCATACCTCTTTGACGCCAATCTCGATGAGCAGGGAAGCAGTCAAAATCGAGGACTCGATGTCGGAACCGATGGCCACAACAACACGGTCAAAGTTTGCCAGGCCGAGCTCCTCAAGAACATCGCGGTTGGTGCAGTCGGCTGTCACAGCGCGAGTTAGTTCGACTGACAGGTTCTGGACCAAACGCTCGTCGTTGTCGATACCCAGGACCTCACGCCCGGTCTCCATGAGTTCCTTGGCCAAAGCAGTGCCAAAACGGCCAAGCCCAATCACAGCGATTGTGTTCGCCTGGTGGGCGTTGCCTCTAACTCTTAATCGCTTAGCCAATTAGTGGCCTCTCTTTCGGTAATTCATAATGAACATGGGTCACACGAGCCGCTAGAGAAG
>JBILRS010000022.1:0-17681 GCA_044372535.1 Rhodoluna sp. | reverse complement strand
ACCTGCAGAGGTGCCGAGGCCGCCGAGAGTTACGGCCGCGAAGATCAGTAGCAGGTTGAAGAAGCCGGTGTCCCAGGCTGCCTGCTGGTAAAGGCCGAGGAACACACCAGAGATGCCGGTGAGCACCGCAGCGATGATCCAGACGATTCGAATGATTCGCTCGACGTCGATACCGGTTGAAGCGGCCAGCGCGGCGTTGTCGCTAACCGCGCGGGTGGCCTTGCCGATACGAGTCTTGGTGAGGAACAGCGTGTAGCCGATCAGCACGAGCACCGATAGCCCGGCGCAAATCACGTTGAGGGCGGGCATGCTGACACCGGCGATTACCCAGGTGTCACCCTGCGAGAGCACCTTGGTGTCGCCGCCGAAGATCATCTGCAAGAAGTAACGAACCACCATCGAGAGTCCGATCGAAACGATCATCATCTGGGTGAGTCCGATGCGCTTTTTGCGAAGCGGTCGCCAGAGCGCCGCGTCTTGGGCGTAACCGAAGGCGGTGACAATCGCGACTGCGATCAGCGCCGACATCACGAGGTCGAGGCCGAGCACCTTGTTGAACATCCAGGTCGAGAGGGCGCCGATCGAAACCATCTCGCCGTGGGCGAAGTTGCTGAGGCCGGTGGTGCCGTAAATCAGCGAGAGGCCGATGGCTGCCATCGCGAGTACCAAACCGAAGTTGATGCCGTTGAACAAGGCAACCAGTATCGCGTTTTCGGGTGTCTTCGGCTGGTTCGGTGAGGTGTCATCGCACTCGATACCAGTGATTTTGAATGAGGTCGAAGCCGAGTTCACCTTGTTGAAGACGACGGTTCGCTCAGCCTTACCCTTGAGCTCTCCACCCTTCGGCAGCGAGGTCTCGTCAAGCACAACCGTGTATTTGTCGTCTAGGTAGATCGTCTCTGGCGAAACGTTCGTCGACCAGCTTCCGGTCTTATCGGTGACTAGGTTCACGTCGGTGTCGCGACCGGTCACGTTCAACTTGATGCCGGCTACGCCAGCGCCACAGTTGTCTTTGATGGTTCCGCCGATTACGAAGATCTTTGAGATGTCGCCGCCGGGTGCTGGGGTTGCCGCCGAGGCAGCTATGGCCTGTGAGCCGCCGATTAGGAAGGCGAATAAGAGGGCGAGAAGTCCGAGCCACTTGCGGCTGGATCGCTTTGTTCGCGACATGGACTGGTTCAAACCAACCTCCAGTTGTAACCAGGCGCGGTTTGCGCCTTTGCTGTTCGAATTCTGACCTTACTAGAAATCCGACCCCTATAAAGGTGGTTTTACCGAATAGAAACAAAGGTGTTACGGCAGGTAGAATTGCGAAAACACACCATTTAGTGGCAGGGCTCATTAATGACTCAGAACGACCCTTTCGGTTTCTTAGGTCTCACCTACGACGACGTCCTGCTCATGCCGGGCGAATCAGATGTTGTGCCGAGTCAGGTCAACACCGCCACCCGCATTTCTAAGCGTGTCGAGATCAACATTCCGCTGCTTTCTTCGGCGATGGACACCGTAACCGAGGCTCGTTTGGCCATTGCCATGGCTCGTCAGGGCGGCATCGGCGTGCTACACCGCAACCTTTCGCTCGAGGCTCAGGCCGAGCAGGTTGACCTCGTCAAGCGCTCCGAAGCCGGCATGATCACCCATCCGGTCACCACCACCCCGCTGGCCACCATTCAAGAGGTAGACGAACTTTGCGGCCAGTACCGCGTTTCTGGCCTCCCGGTCATTGACGAGGACGGCAAGCTGGTTGGCATCGTGACCAACCGCGACATGCGCTTTGTGCTCGACGTTCAGCGCACCACCACCCTGGTCAAAGACATCATGACCCCGATGCCGCTAATCACCGGACAGGTTGGCATTCGCCCAGAAGAGGCGATCGCACTCTTTGCTCAGCACCGAATCGAAAAGCTACCTCTTATTGATGCCAACGAGAAGCTCCGCGGCCTCATCACTATCAAGGACTTCGACAAGAGCGAGAAGTACCCAAACGCCTCGAAGGACGCCAACGGTCGCCTACTGGTTGCAGCCGCGGTCGGTGTTGGCCAGGACGCTTGGGAGCGCTCGATGGCGCTCGTCGAGGCTGGCGTTGACGTGCTAATCGTTGACACCGCTCACGGCCACAACTCGGCTGTGCTCGAAATGGTTGCCAAGCTAAAGGCCGAACCGTTCGCCAAAAACGTTGACATCATCGGCGGTAACGTTGCCACCCGCGAGGGCGCAGCCGCACTGGTTGAAGCCGGCGCCGACGGCGTCAAGGTTGGCGTTGGTCCGGGTTCAATCTGCACCACCCGCGTAGTCGCCGGCGTCGGTGTGCCTCAGATCACCGCCGTCTATCAGGCGTCACTCGCCTGTGGTCCAGCCGGCGTCCCAGTAATCGCCGATGGCGGCCTGCAGTACTCGGGTGACATTCCTAAGGCAATCGTCGCGGGTGCGTCTGCGGTAATGCTCGGCTCGCTACTTGCCGGCACCGACGAAGCCCCTGGCGAAATCACCTTCGTTGGCGGCAAGCAGTTCAAGACCTACCGCGGCATGGGCTCGCTGGGCGCAATGCAGTCACGCGGCCAGGCTAAGAGTTACTCGAAAGACCGCTACTTCCAGGACGACGTGCTGCGCGAAGACAAGCTCGTGCCAGAGGGCATCGAAGGCCGTGTTCCTTACCGCGGAACCGTTGCCTCGGTAACCCACCAGCTAATCGGTGGCCTTCGCGCCTCGATGGGCTACGTAGGTGCCGACTCGATCGCTGAGCTTCAGGCTCGCGGCAAGTTCGTGCGCATCACCGCTGCCGGCCTCAAAGAGAGCCACCCGCACGACATTCAGATGACCATCGAAGCACCAAACTACGGAACCCGCTAGGAGTCGCCATGAGCGAAATGGAAATCGGTCGCGGCAAGCGCGGCACCCGAGCATGGGCCTTCGACGACATCGCGGTTGTGCCAAGCCGCCGAACCCGCGACCCACGAGACGTCAGCACCGCGTGGAACATCGACGCTTACTCCTTTAACCTTCCAGTGCTAGCTGCCCCGATGGACTCGGTTGTCTCACCAGAAACCGCCATCGCAATCGGCAAGCTCGGTGGCCTCGGAGTCCTCGACCTCGAAGGTCTCTGGACTCGCTACGAAGACCCAACCCAGCAGTTCAACGAGATCGCCAAGCTGAGCCCTGAGCAAGCCACCACCCGCATGCAGCAGATCTACTCGGAGCCGATCAAGCCAGAGCTGATCCGCGACCGCCTCGCTCAGATTCGTGCAGCCGGTGTAACCGTTGCCGGTGCCCTTAGCCCTCAGCGCACCGCAGAGTTTCACAAAACCGTCGTCGCCGCTGGCGTTGACCTCTTTGTAATCCGCGGCACCACCGTGAGTGCCGAGCACGTCTCGAAGACCCAAGAACCGCTAAACCTCAAAGAGTTCATCTACGAACTCGATGTTCCGGTAATCGTTGGTGGCGCAGCCACCTACACCGCAGCCCTGCACCTAATGCGCACTGGCGCTGCAGGCGTGCTTGTTGGCTTCGGTGGCGGAGCTGCATCAACCACCCGCAAGGTTTTGGGCATCCACGCCCCGATGGCAACCGCAGTCGCCGATGTAGCAGGCGCTCGCCGTGACTACATGGACGAGTCTGGCGGCCGTTATGTGCACGTGATCGCCGATGGCGGCCTCGGCACCTCGGGCGACGTCGTCAAGGCAATCGCCTGCGGCGCTGACGCCGTAATGCTCGGCTCTGTTCTAGCCCGAGCCAAAGAAGCACCTGGCCAGGGCTGGCACTGGGGTCAAGAAGCCTTCAACGCCGAGCTCCCTCGCGGCAACCGAGTTCAGGTTGGCACCGGCGGTTCACTCGAGCAGATCTTCAACGGCCCATCGCATGACGCCGACGGCACCTCAAACCTGATCGGTGCCCTAAAGCGCTCGATGGCAACCACTGGTTACTCAGACCTCAAAGAGTTCCAGCGCGTCGACGTCGTAGTGGCCCCTTACAACTCGTAATGACCCAAAGCTTCGCGAAGGTCGCGCTCACCCCAAAGTGGCTTGGCGCACTAGCCCTAGCACTTGCCCTAGCCGCCATCTTCGCAATCCTTGGCCAATGGCAACTCAGCCGAGCGCTAACCACCACCGCCAAACCCGTCACCACAACCGCTGCAATCGCAATAGACGAGCTATCAGCCCCGGGCGCAGGCTTCAAAACCACCTTCACGAACCGAATCGTCACCGCCGAAGTAACCCAAGCGGTTGCGGTTGGGCGCGTTGCCAGCCGCAAGCAGCAGGGCACCGAAGGCTACTGGAGCGTTGCCGTTGCCACCCTCAAAGACGGCAGCTACCTCGTAATCGCCTACGACTTTGGCCCCGACAAAAACGTAACGAACCAACCACCCCAATCGGGCAAAATCACCGGACGCTACCTCCCCAGCGA
The DNA here is from genome assembly GCA_044372535.1 of Rhodoluna sp. Taxonomy (GTDB): domain Bacteria; phylum Actinomycetota; class Actinomycetes; order Actinomycetales; family Microbacteriaceae; genus Rhodoluna. Next base: position 13,280 of record JBILRS010000022.1, on the reverse strand, counting down.
AGTGCCCGAGCCGGCAACCGATGGCGTCTTCAAATCACTCTCAACCGAGCAAGCGATCAACAGCGCTGACCTCGCCCCCGGCCCAACCTACCGAGGCATAGTCGCCCTAACCGAAGGCCCCGGCACCCCAATCGTCATCGAGCAAGAACAACCGCGCACCGAGATAAACATCCTCAACGCGTTCTATGCCATCGAGTGGGTTCTCTTCGCTGGCTTCGCAGTGTTTCTCTGGTGGCGCCTGGTTCAAGACGAACGCCTTGGCCTTCGCGGCGAAAGGTAAACTTAAACCATGCCCAAAGCCCTAAACAGCGCCCTCAAGTTCTTTAAAGTCACCTCCTACGTAACCGGCACCTTCTTGATGCTTCTCGTTCTCGAGATGGTTGTGCGCTACGGCTTCGGCTACGACTTCTACGCATTCGGCCCCAACGGCCTGTTCACCATCGAACTCCGCTCAGTTGACGGCGAAAACGTCGCCTTCGAAACCGGCTTCAACGTCTCAACAGCAATCCTGATCGTCCACGGCTGGCTCTACGTCGCCTACCTATTCGGCGACTTCAGACTCTGGACCCTCATGCGCTGGAGCTTCATCCGCTTCCTCATCATCGCATCCGGCGGAATCATTCCGATGCTCTCGTTCTTCACCGAGCGTTACTACACCCGCCTAGCGAAAACCCAATTGGAATCCGAAACTCCAAAGTAGTGCTAACCTTGCAGTATTGAAAAAAATACTGGGGGAAAATGAAAAAAAATAAAAAAGCACTCGCTCCATTGCTAGGTGCTTGCCTACTCGCCTCCTTGCTCCTGGCTGGCTGTACATCCACATCAAAAGACAACGAAATCAGTGCAACCGGCTTGTCCTACGAAATGCACATGACCAATGACATGCTCGCTCAACAACCAGCTAGCTGGGGTTTTGTAGGAAAAATCGTCGAAATCGACTCCGAGCAAACATACGAAACCACGATAGGCAACAATTTCGAAGTCAAGTACGTACCAGTGCTAATTGAAATTACTGAAGGCGCAAACTCGATCGGTGACCAGATTTGGTATCAGCTCAATACCAACGTTGGCGAGAAATATGACTTTTCCAAGCTTCACGCAGGGAAAACCGTAGTTGTTCAGGCCACCCAGGAACAGTTCGAGCGTGATGGCGGAAGAAAACTGGCTCCGATCAATTACATCGGTGTGGTTGAGGATGATGGCGTCATCAGTAATGTGCGAGTTGGCGACAAGTTGGATCTGACTCTTGACGACTACCGAAAAGTTCTGGGGCTCTAGACACAGGTAAAATGGGGTCATGGCATCGACCTCGTCTCATTCCCCAGTTCTAGTCGTCGACTTCGGCGCCCAATACGCCCAACTGATCGCCCGACGCGTTCGCGAGGCTGGTGTCTACAGCGAAATCGTTCACCACAACGTCACCGCTGCCGAGGTTGAGGCCAAGAAGCCGCTTGCAATCATTCTTTCTGGGGGTCCGTCCTCGGTTTACGAAGGCGGCTCGCCGCAGCTCGACCCGAAGATTCTTGAACTCGGGGTTCCGATTCTTGGCATCTGCTACGGCTTCCAGACCCTAGCCAACGCCCTTGGCGGACGGGTCGACAAGACCGGCAAGCGCGAATACGGCGCCACCGAACTAACCGTGAAGGCTGGGGGAGAGATCCTCGCTGGCCAGCCAGAGAGCCAGATCTGCTGGATGTCACACGGCGATCAGGTTGTGGAAGCACCTGCCGGTTTCGAGGTTCTTGCCTCGACCGACACCACGCCAGTGGCAGCCTTCGCGAACAGCGAGAAGAAGATTTACGGCGTGCAGTGGCACCCAGAGGTCAAGCACTCGCAGTTTGGCCAGAACGTTCTCGAAAACTTCTTGCACAACGCCGCCGGCATCGCCGCCGACTGGAACTCGGGCAACGTAATTGCCGAGCAGGTTGCCAAGATTCGCGCCCAGGTTGGCACCGACCGGGTGATCTGCGGTCTTTCGGGCGGAGTCGACTCTGCTGTTGCCGCAGCCCTCGTTCACAAGGCCGTCGGCGACCAGCTGATCTGCGTGTTCGTGAACCACGGGCTCCTGCGCGAAGGCGAGGCCGAGCAGGTTGAGCGCGACTACGTTGCCGCCACCGGCATTCGCCTAGTCGTCGTCGATGCTGAGAAGAAGTTCTTGGACGCCCTCGAAGGAGTCACCGACCCAGAGACGAAGCGCAAAATCATCGGACGCGAATTCATTCGCACCTTCGAAGAGGCTCAGACCGCGCTTATCGAGGAGTCGAAAGCCGACAACCGCCCAATCAAGTTCTTGGTTCAAGGAACCCTCTACCCAGACGTTGTTGAGTCTGGTGGCGGAGCAACCGCCGGCATCAAGAGCCACCACAACGTTGGCGGCCTGCCAGACGACCTCGACTTCGAACTCGTCGAACCACTTCGCACGCTGTTCAAAGACGAGGTCCGTGCAATCGGAGCCGAGCTCGGCCTCCCTGCCGAAATCGTTCAGCGCCAACCGTTCCCCGGCCCTGGCTTGGGCATTCGAATCGTTGGTGCAGTCAACAAAGAGCGCCTGGACCTCCTCAGAAAGGCCGACGCGATCGCTCGCCAAGAGCTAACCGCCGCCGGTCTTGATGGCGAGATTTGGCAGTGCCCTGTGGTCTTGCTGGCCGACGTCCGTTCGGTTGGTGTCCAGGGTGATGGCCGTTCTTACGGCCACCCGATCGTCTTGCGCCCGGTGTCTAGTGAAGACGCTATGACAGCTGATTGGAGTCGTTTGCCTTACGACGTCCTAGCTAAGATTTCGAACCGAATCACCAACGAGGTCGCGGGTGTTAACCGCGTGGTGCTTGATGTCACCTCGAAGCCGCCAGGCACCATCGAGTGGGAATAACCTACTTCTTTACTAGCTGCTTGTTGCCCAGTAGGTAGATGTAGGTTGCCTTCGTCGGCGCTAGTGGCTTGGTCTTCTTGCCCTTCACCAAAACATACGCGAGGTTTGTCTTCGGGTAGGTGCGGTTGAACGTTGCCTTCGCGACGATGTCGATCGGGGTGGCTGCAAGGACTGCGAGCTTGCCGGTTACGTTTAGCTGGCAAGGAACCTTGAACGTGACCATTCTTCTAACCGCGGCCTTGTTCAGCGGGAATGCCTGCGAGATCGTGCAAGAAGAGCTGTCTTTCAAGACGGTCTTCGTGCAGGTCTTTACACCCTTGACGGTTTTGTAGGTGGTGCAGGTTGGCACTAGGAAGATCTTTGCGCCCTTGGCGGTGTTGAATGCCCAGGTGAATGAACCCGAGTAAACGGTGCCGACCTTTGGTGCGAACTTTCCGCCGTTGAGATCCAGGCCGAGGTCTAGCGATTCTTCCTCTTGCGTGAGAGTCATCTGAGCGCCATTACTCTTCATGGCGGTGGCTCCGTTGACCTTGACGCTTGCTGCGAGGGTCTTTGCGCCGCTAGGAAGCAGGGCGCCAGGGTACTTGAAGGTAAGTTGCGTTGCTGACTTCACGGTTGCTGGGAGGGTGATTGTTGCGGTGTTGACTCCGTTGATCTGGAAGATCGGTGACGCTGCTGTGAACTCAACGGTTGGGGTTGCCGACTGGCTGTAACCAGCTCCGGTGACGGTGATCGTCTCTGGGCTCTTGGCCGAGATCGTGGTTAGCGAGAGCGAGGTGATGATGCCTGGCACGCTGAACGCCTGAGCGGTTGCGCCGCCGTAGGTTGACCAGATGCGGCTAGCGCCATTCGTTGACTCGTATTCGCTGACCGCTGCGACGCGGACGAAGATCGATGTCCAAGGGGTCACCGAGATCGAAACTTTGTCGGCGGTTGGGCCGGTTGCGAAGCCGTTGTCGGCGTTGACCCAGTTTGAGCCCGACTTGCTCTGGAGTTGGTAGCCGGTGACTGGAGCAACGAAGGTTCCTGTGCTTGACGGAGTGAATGGGACATCGACTCCAACGCCGTCAGGGCTGGAGTTCATGTTCAAGACAGGGGTGCCGATAACCGCTGCGCTCGCAAGGTTGAAGACCTGAAGCGAGATGCGGTAACTGGTGGAGTTGTAGTCGTTGCTCTCGCCCTTTTCGACGTCGATCGAGCAGTTGCCAGCGACGTTTCCGGCCGTGACATTCAGGGTTGAGCCGGTGATTGTCGCGTAGCAGCCGGTGATGGCTGAGACGCTAAGGGTGCCGTTGCCGTTACCGCCCGAGATTGTCCAGCTGGTGTCTGCCTTGCCGCCGATTGCGACGTTTGGCAGCATTCCAGCGCTCTGCGCAACGACGAGCTGAGTCTGCTCGGCCTTGGTTGCCGAAAGTTCGATCGTGGCCGAGTCGATTGCGTCGTAGTTGGCATCGCCTGCGCGAGTTGCCTTGACCGAGCAGGTGCCAGCGCCGATGAATGTGATGGTTGAGCCGCTGATTGAACAGACTGCTGCGCCGGTCACGACCGAGTAGCTGATGTTGCCCGAGCTAGAACCTCCGGTTGCCGAGAGGGTTGCAGTTTCGTCTTTCATGGCTGCGGTCTTGGTTGAACTGACCGTCAGCGAGGCTTGGGTGTTCTTCTGAATGGTGAAGGTCACGACGGTCGTAGCTGGCTCGAAGTCCGAGTCGCCGGCCTTGGTGATGTTCACCTTGCAGGTGCCGCCGGTTATTGCGGTGACAACTGCTGGGGTGGCCGAGAAGTCGACCGAGCAAACTCCGGTGGTTGTTGGATCGACGAACCAGTTGATTGCTCCGGTGCCCGAGCCGCCAGCCAAGGTGACCGTCGCGCTGTTGTTGCTCTGGTCGCCGAACTTCAGGGTGGTGCGTGAAGGGGTTGCCACTAGGGCGGTTTGAAGAGCCTTAGTGACGATCACCGTGTAGCTGGCGGTCGCCACGTTGAAGTTGGTGTCGGCAGCCTTGGTAGCGGTAATCGCACATGCGCCAGCGCTCAAGGCGGTAACCACGTTGCCAACCACCGAACAGGCGGTTGAGGTGGTCGAGAAGCTGACCGATCCGGTGCCCGAGCCGCCGGCGGTCAGCGAGACCGTGGTGGTTGCCGGGGTGTTCGGGTTGTAAGCGAGTTCGGCTGCGGTGCGAACAATCAACGTTGCCTGAGTTGCCTTGGCGATGTTCACCGTGAAGCTGGTGGTGCGAACCAGGTAGTCGGAGTCGCCTGCCTTGGTGATTGCAATAACGCAGGTGCCAGCGGTTAGTACGGTGACGAGGCCGTTGCTGGAGACCGAGCAGACTGTGCTCGAACCCGAGTCAACCGAGAAGGTGACTGCGCCGCTCGAAGAACCGCCGGAGACGTTCAGCTGAGTGGTTACAGCGTTGGTGGCCGAGTAGGTGAGGTTAGCGCTGCCAGTCACGCTCAAGTTCGCCTGCGTTGCCTTGGCGATCGTGATCGTGTAGCTGGCAGTGCCTGCGTTGTAATTCGCGTCGCCAGCCTTGGTGACGTTGATCACACAGGTTCCAGCGTGAAGTCCGGTGACCAAACCGCCAGCCGAGACAACGCAGATGCCATTTGATGATGAGTCCACGGCGTAGCTAACCGTACCGTTGCCCGAGCCGCCGGTGACGGAAAGTTGGCTGGTTGGGTTGCTGGTTGAGTGGGTGAGGCTTTGGTTGCCCGTGATGTTGACGGTCGCCTGAGCGCCCTTGGCCACGGTGATCGAAGCGGTTGCGGTTGCCACGTTGTAGTTGGTGCTGGTGGCCTTGGTCACTGTGATCGAGCAGGTGCCGGCGGTGAGGATCGTGACAGCGCCGGTGCTGGCGTTGACCGAGCAGATGCCGGTGCTGTTTGAGGCGTAGCTGACTGCGCCGGTGCCCGAGCCGCCGCTAACGGTGACGTTGGCGCTCTGGCCGTCGCCGAAGACAACCGAAGAGTTGTCCGGGGTTAAGGTCAGCGTGCTCTGCGTCGCCTTGGCGATAACCACAGAAGTGCTGGCGGTGACAACGTTGTAGTTGGTGTCGGCAGCCTTTGTTGCGGTAATCGAGCAGGTGCCCGCGGTGACGATGGTGATGACGCCAGTTGAAGCGTCAACCGAGCAGACACTCGCAGTGGTTGAGGCGTAGCTGACTGCGCCGGTGCCCGAACCGCCGGTGCCCGAGATAGTCACTGTGGTTGACGAACCGAAGGTGGTGTTTGAAGGCGAGCTCGATGCGGTGAAGGTTGCCTGGGTTGCCTTGCTGATCGTGATGGTGATGCTTGCCGTTGCCACGTTGTAGTTGGTGTCGGCAGCCTTGGTCGCGGTGATCGAGCAGGTGCCAGCCGTCAGAACAGTCAGCACACCAGTAGCCGAGACAATCGAACAGACCGATGTGGTTGACGAGGCGAACGAGATCGAGCCATTGCCTGAACCGCCCGATAGCGCCACTGTGTTGCTGCTGCCATCGGCGTAAGTTGAGGTGGTGCGGGTTGCGCTCGCCGAAACAGCAGCCTGAGAGGCCTTGGCGATAGTGATGGTGACGCTGCCCGAAGCCGAGTTGTAGTTGGTGTCGGCAGCCCTGGTCGCGGTAAGCACGCAGTCGCCAGCGGTAACAATCGCAATCACACCGCTGCTCGAGTTGATCGTGCAGATGCCCGTGGTCGTCGAAGCGTAGCTGAATGTTCCGGTGCCCGAACCGCCTGAGCTGGTAACCGTGATCTGGGTTGCCGAACCGTAGGTGGTGTTAGCTGACTTGGTTGCCGTCACGGCAGCCTGATTGGCTTTAGAGATAACGATCGAGGTGCTGCCGGTTGCAACGTTGTAGTTGGCGTCGGCGGCCTTGGTGACCGTGATCGAGCAGGTGCCTGCGGTCAGGATCGTTACGGCGCCGGTCGATGCATTCACCGAACAAACCGAAGCCGATGTCGATGAGTAGCTGTAAGAACCGCTACCCGAACCGCCCGACGGTGAAACCGAGGTCGAGACGCCATCGGCATAAACGCCTGTGGTTCTGCTCGGGCTGGCAACTACCATGCCCTGATTTGCCTTAGCAATGGTGATTGTGACATTCGAAGAGGCTTCGGTGTAGTTGGCGTCGGTCGCCTTGGTGACCGTAACGATGCAGTTACCAGCGAGCAACAGGGTCACGGCACCTGTCGAAGAGTTGACCGAGCAGGCGCTTGAAGTGGTTGAGTAACTTATTGCGCCGGTGCCCGAACCTCCGGTGTAAGAAGCCGTGATTGAATCGCCCGAGTTGTAGGTCGTTGTTGTGCTCGAAGCAGTTGCAACAATCGAGCCCTGGTTTGCCTTGGTGACCGTAATGGTCACAGAGTCGGAGATCTCGGCGTAGTCGATATCGCCAGCCTTGGTTCCGGTGACAACGCAGTCGCCAACAACTGTGTAGGTAACAACACCCGTGGACGCATCCACCGAACAGTTGGCCGAAGAGGTTGCGAACGAAACTGCTCCGCTACCCGAGCCCCCGGTCAAAGACACGGTGATCGACGAGCCGGCTCCGTAAACAACCGAAGTTTTGGTTGATGTAACCGATACCGCAGCTTGATCTACCTTGCCGAAGCGGATGGTTACGGATGCGGATGCAGCGTTGTAGTTGGTATCTGCGGCAATCGTCACGGTGACGATGCACTTGCCTCTGGTGATGTCGGTGACGAGACCTGATGAATCAACCGAGCAAACCCCCGCGGTTGAGGTTGAATAGGTTGCTGCTCCGGTACCCGAACCGCCGGTGTAAGAAACCTGAGCGGTTGCTTTTGGCGACTCGGTGTAATCAGGTGCCGCATTGTCAACTGATGCAGTTATTGCCGACTGCGAGCCCTTGGCGATTGTGATTGTTGCGGTGCCCGAACCAGCAGCGTAGCTGGCATCCGATGCTCTGGTAGCTGTGATCGAGCAGGTTCCCGCGGTCAAAATCGTGACCGCACCCGAAACCGAGCCAACCGAGCAGACCGATTCGCTGTTCGAGGAGTATGAGAATGCTCCGGTACCCGAGCCGCCCGAACCGGTCACGTTGTAGCTAAGGCCATCACCGTAGGTTCCGGTGGTGCGGTTCGCGGTTGCCGTGACTGTTGCCTGCGCTGTCTTCGCGATCGTGATGGTGACCGACGAGGTGGCGTCGCTGTAGTTGGTGCCACCGGTTCTAGTTGCCGTAATAACGCAGGACCCTGCGGTCAGGACAGTTACGACACCGGTTGTCGAGTTCACCGTACAAACCGAAGTGTCACCCGAAGCAAAGGTCGAGGATGTCGCCGTACCAGTTCCGCCACCGCCGGTAGCCGAGACAGTGATGCCCGTGGTTGCCCCGATAGTCACAGAGGTCTTAGTCGAAGACGCGGTGTAAGTTGCCTGGTTTGCCTTTGCAATTGTGATGGTGACCGAGGAGCTTGCCGCTAGGTAGTTGGTATCAGATGCCTTGGTTGCGGTGATTACACAGGATCCAGTCGCAACGATCGTAGTCACACCGGTTGTCGCAACAACGGTGCAAATTGCAGTGTTGCCCGATGCGTACGTGGTCGAGCCCGTTCCCGAACCTCCGGTAGAAGAAACGGTGAAAGTTCCTGAACCATAGGTGCTTGTCGTGACTGTCGAAGAAGCTGTGAACGTCGCCTGGGTTAGCTTTGAGACCGTGATGTTTACGCCCGTTGGCGAGCTGGCAGAAACCAGATAATTTGTGTCGGCTGCTCGCGTGGCCTTGACGGTGCAAGTTCCGAGAGCAATAGGCGTAACAACACCGGTCGAAGCGTCAACCGAACAGATGGTTGATGTGGAGGTGGAGTAAACGTAAGAGCCTGTTCCGTTACCTCCTGCTGCGGTTACAACCAGTGGCTCGGTGTCGCTGCTGCTCAGCGTGCTGCGGTTGGCCGTTACCGTAACGGTGGTGGTCTGCGAAGCTTTGCTGATGGTGAGAGTTCTGGCGCTCACAGCCGAATCGTTGTAGAAGCTGTTTCCTAAACGCAGGACATTTACAACGCAGCTTCCAGCCCCAAGAGCGGTGACTGTTGTGCCAGTAAGACTGCAGATAGCGGCAGACGCTGCACTTAGCGTGTAGGTGTAAGTGCCTGTTCCGGTTCCACCGGAACCTGTGATCGTTGCCGTTGCAGGCGTCGTGGGGTTGAAGGTAATCGAGGTGGGGCTGAATGTTCCAGAAACTGTCGCTTGAGTGCCCTTGTTGACCGTGAATGAGAGCTGCTGGGTTAGGGCAGTGAACCCACCTTGGGCTGCATGTGTGACATTAATCAAGCAGGTTCCAGGGTTGCTTGTTACGGCGTTGTAGCCGCCAGATGCGGTGCCGCTTCCGCTGCAAACAGAGGAAGTTGATGGGTCTGCCGACCAAGACCAAGCGCCGGTGCCCGAGCCGCCCGAAAGGGCAATGCTTACGTTTCCGCCGGGGTAGTTGACTGGTGAACCGGCGTTCACGACCATCGTGATTGGCGCTTGCGCGGTTCCGGTGATGTCAATTGTTGTTACCGGCCCAAAGGAGGCCCCGGCCGCGAAAGCGCCGGTAGCGTTCGCCCGTACTTGTACCTGACACGTTCCAGCGTTGACGATTGTGACGCGCTTGAGCACAGAGCTTACCGTGCAAACGCTGGTTGTCAGAGAGTTGAAAGTGTATGCGGGCAACAAACCTGGCCCAAAGTCGCCTCCAGATCCATCGATCACGAAAGTTCCGTTGGCCGAATAAGCAATCGAGCTCGGTACCCCAATTACGGTTGCCGCTGTTGACTGGGGGATCGCAATCGGGGTGAAAATCGCAGCACCTAAGTTACTCGCTGCGTAATCTGAATCCCCGAGCCTTTGGCCGTTGACCGTGCAGGAGCCAAAAGTGAGCCAAGTTACGACGCCTGTGACCGGGTCAACCACACAAACAGAGGCTGCGCTAGTTGTGGTGTACCTAAAAGCTCCTGTTCCGGAGCCGCCCGAGCCTTGCACGGTGATGCTTGGCCCAGGGCTGACCCAGTTCAAAGAACCCGAGGCGAGAGCTACCGCCGTGGTGTTCGCCTGGGCGATTCCATTGATAGACCAAGCTCTGGTACCCGTGGTCTGGGAGTTGTAAGTCGCATCTCCGTCAGCTCTCAACGCAAAGTTACAGGTTCCCGACTTCAGGGCGGTGAGAGTAACCGGCGACGTGATGTAGCCAGAAGGACCCGAGCAGATCTCGGGGGTGCTAATAATCAGACGAGTGAGACCGGTGTTTGGTGTGGGTTGCATCCAACTTAAGGATGTGGTTGGTGGAGTGGTTAGGTTCCAGTTGGAACTCGGGGCGGTGACTCCCGAAAAGAAACCCTGAGTCGTTTTAGTCGTATTGCTAAAAGTAACTTTCTGTATTCCGTATGCGCCGCTCGGTACCGTGGCCTTGATGTAAACGATCACCGAGGGTAGGTTGCTCAGATATGTTCCACTTACCAGGCCCGTCGCCGGATCGAGGCTTAGCCCAGGTGGAAAAGTACCGGCCCAAAGGCTGTAAGTGAGTGTCTCGTTCTGAGGCGAGGTTGCAGTTACCTGCTTGGAGCAAAAGTTCTCCCAGACGCAAGATGCGCTAGCAGTCGTTGTGAAGGCTAGCCCCGGGCCGACAGTGATGGTGACTGTTTTGGTAGCAGTTTCGTAGGTATTGCTGTGGCCAACTTCGAAGGTGTACGTACCCTCGGTTGTGAGCGAAGTGCTAGTAGAAAGGATTCCGCTGGTGGAGAGGGTCATACCTGGCGGCAGTGTGCCGGAAACCTTTGACCAACCAGACGCTGTGCCTGAGAAAGCGCCATCAAGGCCAAACGAGAATGAATAGTTTGGATCACCCCTAAAGCTGTCGGGTGGAGTTCCTGTGATCGAGTGAGGGCCAACAATGATTTGTGAAATTGGGCCGGGGAAGTAAAAAACAGAACCGCTGGAAGTTGTGACGATTTGAACCGATCGAATTCTCAGACCCGCTTGTGCAAGCGTCGGAGTAAAGGATTGGGTATTCGAATTAGGTATGTCGGCTACTAGTGGGCTTCCGCCGAGATAGGTAATGTTCGGTACGGTCTGCCACTTCCAAGAAGTGGTACTTCCCGAATCGACCGATGCGAAAGAAATCTGCGACGCTGTGATTGGGTTACCCACCATGGTGACGCCGGTTGTGCTGAGCGTAGTCAAACTTGAAACAGCGGGGGCGCTCGCCAGATAGCTAAGCTTCACATAGCCGTCACCAGTGTTGATCGAGCGGAGGTTGAAGCTCGGGTTTGAGCCGTGCATATCTTGGGCAAGTCGTGAGCCACCGCCACCGCCACCGCCACCGGTGCCGTCTGCGTTGTATCCGCCACCGCCACCGGGGGTGTAGCCGCCACCACCGCCACCGCCACCGCCGCTTGGAACGCAGTCGCACGAAGCGCCGCCGTTGGGGAATCCGCCATCTCCGCCAAGGCCCAAGCCAAAGGTTCCTCCGCCAATGGCCGAATTCATGCCGTTTGAGCCCATCGATGAAACAACCTGCGCGCCACCGACATACGCACCAGTGTTCGTTTGAAGCGCCCCGGTAGCTACCGACGGCAAGTTTCTGGCCGATGAACCGGTTAGAGGCCCGCCTCGGCCGCCATCGATGGCTGTGGTTGCGGCTCCAGCGCCTCGGCCGGTTCCCGCGATGCTCGAAATGGTGGTTCCTCCTACTGAAAGGTCGGCATTTGCGTCCAACCCCGGGGTGTTTCCGCCACCGCCACCGCCACCGACGTGGGGCGTCGCACTGTTTGAGCAGTTGCCGCCAGTGTTGACCAATTGAGGCGAGTTTCCGGCAAACCAGGTGCCGCCACCGCCACCGCCCGAATCGGCGCTCTTTGTGTCGGCGACTCCCTTTTGCCCGATAGCCATGCAGTACCACTTGGTGGAATCTAGCGATACCTGCTCCTGCACAACGAGACCCTTGCCGCCGTTGGTTCCGCCACCGGCAGCACCGGCGATCTCAAAACGGTAAAAGGCAGTCACAGGCGGCTTGAACCATTGCTGCCCTTGGGAATCGACGAAGAAGTAGTTGGAATCGGAAGCGAAGCTCGATGCCGAGTATGCGGTCTTGCACATCTCGAGCGTGGGTCCGAGTCTCCCTGTTTGCCCGCATGGGGTAAACGTCCACTCGGTGAAGTCGTAGGCGAGGGCTGCGTTTGCAGGGAGTGCGGTGAAGTTGGCGCCGGCTACTGCGGTGAGCGCGGTGGCGGTGACGACCAGGGCCTTTTTGAGGCGCGATTTGATCTTCGTCGCGAGGGTTGAAAACTTCATTGGTCCACTTCTGGAACGTTCGTTACGTTCTCTAAAATTGTAGCGTTTGTTACCTCTTATTGGAACCCTTGTTACAAGGGTCTGCGGTGTCGGTGCGGGGGCTTAAACTAGGGGCTTATGCGCGACATTCTCGAGGGTCTTAATCCACAGCAAATCGAAGCGGTTGAATACCGTGGGCAGGCGTTGCTCATTGTCGCTGGCGCTGGTTCGGGCAAGACTTCGGTGCTCACTCGTCGCATCGCTCACCTCCTGCAGCACAAAGAGGTTTGGCCTTCGCAGATCCTCGCGATCACCTTTACTAATAAGGCAGCTGGCGAGATGCGCGAGCGCGTGAAGCACATGTTGGGCGAGGGTGCCGACGGCATTTGGCTCAAGACTTTTCACTCGGCATGCGTGATGATTCTTCGGCGCGAGTCGGAGCGTTTGGGTCACGACCCGAACTTCACGATCTACGACTCGGGAGATTCGCGGGCGATCTTCAAGCGTCTCATCAAGGAGCTCGGTGCCGATTTGCACAAGCTCTCGCCCGGTGGTGTTGCTTCGGCGGTTTCGAATGCCAAGAACGAGCTAATTGGCGCAGACGACTTTGCTCGCAACATCGACACCTCCGACCCGGCTCAGCGGGCGATTGCCGAGATCTTCACTGCGTATCAGCAGGAGCTGCGCAAGAACAACGCCTTCGACTTCGACGACCTGATCGGCGAGACGGTTCACCTATTCAGGGCGTTTCCTGAGGTGGCAGCGCAATACCAGCGCAAGTTCCGCCAGATTTTGGTTGACGAATACCAAGACACCAACCACGCCCAATACGCGCTGATTCGCGAGCTGACCAAGCCGCTGCCGATCGAGTTTTCTGAGATCGACCCGCGCACCGGTGAGGTTTTGCCACCGGCTTCGCTGACCGTGGTTGGCGACAGCGACCAGTCGATCTACGCGTTCCGCGGCGCAAACATTCGCAACATCATCGAGTTTGAAAAAGACTTTCCGGGCGCAAAGGTGATCTTGCTCGAGCAGAACTACCGCTCGACCAACAACATTCTGAAGGCTGCAAACGCAGTTATTTCGAATAACTTCGATCGCCCAAACAAGAACCTCTGGTCGGCCAAGGGTGATGGCGACAAGATCGTCGGATACACCGGCTACTCGGGT
>JBILRS010000117.1:0-5006 GCA_044372535.1 Rhodoluna sp. | reverse complement strand
ACCTGTTGATGGACAGCCGCTCTACCGCTGTCCGTGTAGCGAATCTAAACTTCGGTCAATCTACATTCACTTTTGCTGGCGTTATCGGTGAATTCAAATCCATTGATGAGATTGCTGGAAAGAGAGTGGCTACCGCTTACGGAAACATTGTTGAAGATTATCTAAGAGATAAGAACATCAAGGCTTCAGTCATCCGTCTTGATGGTGCTGTTGAAACAGCAGTAAGCCTTGGTGTCGCAGATCTAATTGCAGACGTAGTTTCAACAGGTAACACTTTGAGACAAGCGGGCTTGGAACCATTCGGTGAAGTAATACTTGACTCGTCTGCATACCTGATTGCAAACTCTTCGAGTGTTGATAAACACTCTGCGCTTCTACGACGACTAAACGGTGTTGTGGTGGCAAGAGAGTACGTGATTTTTGATTATGACTGCCCTGCAGAATTGATCGATAAAGCATCCTTAGTAACTCCAGGTATTGAGTCACCTACAGTTTCACCGACTAAAGATCTAAACTGGTTAGCTGTTAGAGCATTGGTACTTCGCAGCGAAACCAATTCAAAGATGGATGAACTTTACGATTTAGGTGCCAGAGCAATCCTCGTAAGCGCTATTCACGCAGCAAGAATATAGTTTTGGCTCTCTCAGTTCGCATCATCCCTTGCTTAGATGTTAAAGATGGCAGGGTAGTTAAGGGCATTCAATTCCAAGGATTGAAAGACATTGGCGACCCTGTCGAGCTGGCAAAAAGTTACTACGAGGCTGGAGCAGACGAAATCACTTTCCTCGATGTTTCAGCTAGCCTCGAAGGCCGCAAAGCAATGCTCGATGTCATCTCCAGAACTGCAGAATCAATCTTCATACCGCTCACCGTTGGTGGTGGAGTTAGGCAGATCGAGGACGTTTCTAGTTACTTGGACGCAGGCGCTGACAAAGTAAGTATTGGAACAGCTGCCGTCTCTAATCCCGAATTGATTGAAGAGATATCTAAGAAGTATGGAGATCAAATCGTTGTCGTATCCCTAGACATAGTGGAGGATGCCGATGCACCTTCTGGCTACTCGCTCACCACCTACGGTGGAACTAAGCGAACTGGCGTTGATGCTCTTTCCTGGATAACTGCAAACCAAGACAAGGGCATCGGTGAGATCCTCATCAATAGTGTTGACGCTGATGGGACTAAATCGGGCTTCAACAATGAACTCATTGCAGCTGTTAGGAAGGTAACCTCACTTCCTCTAATCGCCAGCGGAGGAGCGGGAGTTGCCTCTGACTTCTTGCCTGCAGTTCAAGCTGGAGCCAATGCTGTTCTGGCAGCTTCTATCTTCCACAGCGGACAAGTATCAATAGCGTCAGTCAAGCAAGAACTTAGTGCCAGCGGTGTGAAAGTTAGAATGTAGCAACATGTTTACTCCAGACTTCGAGAAGAGCACCCTGATACCCGCTATCGTCCAGAACGAGTCAACGGGTCGAGTTCTAATGCTTGCTTACATGAATTCAGAGTCCTTTGAACTGACTCAGAGTTCAGGAGTTTGTCACTTCTGGTCTAGATCAAGGCAAGAGATCTGGAAAAAGGGTGAAACTTCAGGAAATCTACTTGTGGTTGTGTCTATGGAACTTGATTGCGATAGCGACTCAATACTGATTCAAGCTAAACCAGCTGGGCCAAGTTGCCACACTGGTACAGAGTCGTGCTTTGATTCAAACTCGTTACAAATCAATGAGGGTCGAGATGACTAGCCCCTACAACATTTCTAGGGCCGACTTCTTATCTCTTTCCAAGATAGGTCAAGTAGTTCCAGTGTTCGTAAAGGTTTTTGGTGGTACTGACACACCAGTAGGTATTTATGAGAAGCTGTCAGCTGGAAGATCTGGAACGTTTCTTCTTGAGTCTGCTGAGCAAGGAGTTTGGTCTAGGTACAGTTTCATCGGGGTTTCCAGTAGAACCAGTCTAATTGAGACAGATTCTGAATTTATAGTTGCCAATAGAGAGTTAGCGTTGCCAGACGCTGGTGAACTTCCAGCCTCGCCTCTTGAAGCAATTCGGCTAATTCAGTCTTCTTGGAAAACTGTCGAGCTTCCAGAACTTCCACCTTTGACTTCAGGTTTAGTCGGTCTCTTTTCTTGGGATGTCATTCGAGACATTGAGAATTTACCTTCGGTTCCAGAGCAGGATTATGACCGACCGAAGATTCACCTAGAGATGGTTCAAGACATCATCGTGCTAGATCATTTGACTAGTAGCATTCTGGTTGTCTCAAACATCTATTGCGACAGTAAGACAAATTTCGAACTTGCCTATGATGAAGCGACAACTCGTATTCAGACTCTGCTCACAAAGCTTCAAGAGCCTAGTCCACAGGTGCTCTCATCTCTATCCGATGCTGAGTTGACATCTAGAACTTCAAGAACGAAGCATGAGGATTTTCTGTCAGCAATAGACGTCGCCAAAGATCATGTTCGTGCTGGGGATGTTTTTCAGGTGGTGCTATCTCAAAGAATGGATATCGAAGTCACGGCTCGTCCAATAGACGTATA
This sequence comes from Rhodoluna sp., assembly GCA_044372535.1. Lineage (GTDB taxonomy): Bacteria > Actinomycetota > Actinomycetes > Actinomycetales > Microbacteriaceae > Rhodoluna. Next base: position 2,469 of record JBILRS010000117.1, on the reverse strand, counting down.
TCGAGTACTACGAGCACTTAACCCATCACCATATATGTATCTTCTGAATTACTCAGATAACAAAGGGGTTTACGCTGTTGTTGGTTCTTCACCAGAAGCACTAGTGAAGGTATCTGGACAGAAAGTTGTTATGCATCCCATTGCAGGTTCAAGACCTAGAGGGGTAGATCAAGGACAGGACGAAGCTTTTGCTGAATCTCTGCTTGCAGACCATAAAGAGAGAGCTGAGCACTTGATGCTTGTGGATCTTGCTCGCAACGACTTGTTGAAGGTTTGTGAACCTTCCTCGGTTTCCGTCACACAGTTCATGAAAATTGAGCGTTTCAGCCACATCATGCACCTGGTTTCAACTGTTGAAGGACTATTGGCAAGTGGTGAGACACCTATTGATGTGTTCAAGGCCACTTTCCCAGCAGGTACGCTCTCTGGAGCCCCTAAGCCTAGGGCCCTTGAAATCATCGACGACCTTGAGTCATCAAACAGGGGTATCTTCGGCGGAGTTGTGGGTTACTTAGACTTCGAGGGAAATGCTGATCTGGCAATTGCAATACGGACTGCTTTCATCCGGGATGGAATTGCTCGTGTTCAAGCTGGAGCTGGAATCGTATTGGACTCAGTTCCAGAGTCTGAATATCAGGAAACCATAGCCAAAATGTCTGCAGTTGTGGCTTCTATTGACCGTGCGAACGCTTTGTTTGGCAATAAGTAGGTCGAACGCTGCATGGCTAGACAAGTCTTGTTAAGATTGAATTCGGAAGGGTATTTATGAGCAATCACGACAACGAACCAGGACACGGCAATTCAGTAGCAGCTTGGTCTGCAGTAATCACAGCAATAGTAGGGGTTACCATAGCAACTCTTGGTGTAGTCCTACCTGAAGGAACGCTAGTTGTTATCGGTTCTGTACTTACTGTCCTTTCAATCCCTATGGGACCGGTTCTTGCCAAGCTTGGCTACGGCGTTAACCAAACGACTCCAAAGAAATAATGCTTGAGGATCTCTACGCTGGAGCAGAAGCAGATGCTCTTGCCCGGCTAGAGCAAGTTTCTATATCCCAGCTCGAGACTCTAATCAGCAAGGCAGCAACGCCAATTGATTGTCTTACTTCTTTTGGTAAGAGCCAAACAATTCAAGTAATCGCTGAGATAAAGCGGGCGAGCCCATCCAAGGGCGATCTAGCTCCGATTCCAGACCCAGCCGCCCTTGCAGCCACCTATGCATCAGCAGGAGCATCTGCAATTAGCGTGTTGACTGAAGAGAGAAAGTTCAAGGGTTCCTTAACGGACTTAGTTGCTGTTAGAGCAGCTGTTACTATTCCAGTTCTTCGCAAAGATTTTGTTTCAATGGAACAACAGGTTCTTGAGGCTAGAGCGTATGGAGCAGACCTTGTCCTGCTCATCGTTGCAGGTTTAGATCAGAACAGGCTAATTAAGTTAGCGAGGTTTGTTGAGAGTTTTGGAATGACTCCATTCGTAGAGACCCACTCCAGCGAAGAAGTTTCTAGAGCAGTTGACTCTGGTGCCAAGTTGATTGGAATAAACGCCAGGGATCTCTCTACCTTCGAAACTGATCGCAATTTGTTTGAAGAACTAGCGCAATCACTGCCTAGCGATTGCATCGCAGTAGCGGAGTCAGCGGTCCGGAATACTGACGATGTTTCAGCCTATGCCAAGGCTGGAGCGGACATGGTACTTGTTGGTGAGGCATTAGTTACTGGTGATGCCGCTCACCTACTGGGAGAGTTCACATCCGTCAAAAAGATTAGACTTTAGAAGATGACTGAGAAAACCCATCTTCAAGACCAGAACGGCCCATACTTTGGTGAGTATGGGGGTCGTTTCGTACCCGAGTCACTCATTGCCGCTCTAGACCAACTTGAAGAGACTTACACAAAAGCAAAAGCAGACTCAACTTTTGCTCAAGAACTAGATGAACTCAACAAAACATACGTTGGTCGACCATCAATAATCACCGAGGTTCCAAAGTTCGCAGCCCTTGCAGGGGACATTCGATTATTTCTTAAGCGCGAAGATCTGAATCACACTGGATCACACAAGATTAACAACGTTATTGGTCAGGCACTTCTAGCTAAGCGAATGGGTAAGAAGAGAATCATCGCCGAAACTGGAGCGGGTCAGCATGGAGTAGCAAGCGCAACAGCAGCAGCTCTTTTCGGACTTGACTGTGTTGTGTATATGGGTGAAGTTGATACTCAAAGACAAGCACTCAATGTGGCTCGTATGAAGCTGCTTGGTGCTGAAGTTGTTCCAGTAACTACTGGTTCTAGAACTCTTAAGGACGCAATCAACGAGGCACTTAGAGACTGGGTGGCAAATGTTGAAGACACTCACTACTTACTCGGCACCGTTGCCGGACCTCACCCATTCCCAACCATCGTTAGAGACTTTCACTCTGTAATTGGTAGAGAAGCTCGTCAGCAAATGCTTGATGACTACGGGTTCCTACCTG
>JBILRS010000049.1:0-11097 GCA_044372535.1 Rhodoluna sp. | reverse complement strand
TTCTTGGCCGACAGTTGCCGAACTCGACGATGTTTCAGCCGAGCATGACGGACTGCTAGAACAGGCTTCGCAGGCGCTATTTGGTGTTCGCAAGGCGAAGTCCGATGCAAAAGTGTCAATGAAGGCTGAGGTTGCCAGCGCCACGCTCAAGACTCCGAACGCAGTCGCCTTTGCTCTGATTGCAAACGACATCAAAGCCGTCGGACGCATTGCTGAACTCAGCATTACGGATGGCGCCGAAGTAGAGATGGTGGATGTGGTTTTGGTCGAAATCGAGCAGTAGGCTCGTTTCATGACTTGGACTCCAGAGAACCCTTTCGCTAACCGCTCAGACCTGCCTTACGAGCTTCCGCCGTTCGCAGAGATTCGCGAAGAGCACTACCGCCCAGCCTTCTACGAGGGTTGCTCAATACAACTTGCCGAGGTGCGCAACATCATCTCGCAAGACACGGTTACCTTCGAGAACACGATCGTTGCTCTCGAACTGAGCGGCCAGATCCTCAAGCGCATGGCTCTGGTTTTCTTCAACAAGTCCTCGAGCGACACAACTGACGCTCTGGATGCAATTGAAGAAGAACTCGCTCCAAAGTTTGCCGCTCACCAAGACGCGATCCAGCTAAACCCGCAGCTCTGGGCGCGAATCAAGGACCTCTACGAGCGTCGCGAAAACCTGGGGCTTGACGCTGAGTCAGCGTGGCTCCTCGACCGCTACCACCGCGAGTTCATTCACGCTGGTGCCCACCTCACCGAGGAGCAGCGCGAGACCCTAAAGACATACAACGAGCGTCTGTCTTCGCTAGACACCGAATACGGGCAGCGCGTGCTGGCCGATGCCAACGACCTAGCCATCATCGTCGACGATGTAGCTGAACTAGACGGACTCACCGAGACCCAAATCGCTACCGCTGAGTCCGCTGCCAAGACTCGCGGCCTCGAAGGCAAATGGGTTATCCCAATGGTCAACTTCACCGGTCACCCTCTCTTAGGCGCGCTCAAGAACCGCGGCCTTCGCGAGAGAATCATGAAGAACTCGCTGATCAAGGGCGCTCGGGCCAACGACAACGACGTTCGAGAGATCGTCAAGGAATTCGTCAACCTTCGCGCTAAGAAAGCCGAACTATTCGGTTTCGCCAGCCACGCTGAGTACAGCATCAGCAACCAGACCGCGGGTAGCCCTGCAAATGTCCATGCAATGCTGCGCAGAATCGCGCCAGCCGCCGTGCGAAACGCGCGAGCTGAGGCTGCCGACATCCAGGCCGCTATGGGCGAGGGTCAGGTTGAGAGCTGGGACTGGGACTTCTACACCGAGAAAGTTCGCCTCGAGAAGTACAACGTAGACACTACAAAGTTCAAGCCTTACTTCGAACTCGAACGAGTCTTGGTTGATGGCGTGTTCTTCGCAGCCACCAAACTATTCGGCATCACCTTCAAAGAGCGCAAGGAGCTCGTCGCGTACCACCCAGACGCAAGAGTTTTCGAGGTCTTCAATGAAGACGGCACCGAACTAGCCCTATTCGTCTTCGACGCCTACGCTCGCGAGTCTAAGCGCGGCGGGGCCTGGATGAACAGCCTGGTCGAGCAGAGTCACCTCTTCAACCAGAAGCCAATTGTGGTCAACAACCTGAACGTTCCGAAGCCTCCAGCTGGTGAACCGACGTTGCTCACCTTCGACGAGACCACCACCCTGTTCCACGAGTTCGGGCACGCTCTACACGGCATGCTCTCAAACGTGACCTATCCGTGGTTCTCAGGCACCTCGACCCCTCGCGACTTCGTCGAGTTCCCGTCGCAGGTCAACGAGATGTGGATCCTTTGGCCGGAGGTTGTCGCCAACTACGCCCGCCACTTCGAAACCGGCGAGGCTCTCCCCCAGGAATGGATTGACAACCTCAACGCCACCGAAACCTTCAACCAGGGACACGCAACCACCGCATACCTGCAGGCAGCGATTCTTGACCTCGCCTGGCACGAACTCGATTCGAACGCCAAGATCGACTCGGTTGAGGGTTTCGAAGCAGCCGCTATCGAGAACTACGGGTTGAACTTTACCCCCGTCCCAACTCGCTACCGCAGCACTTACTTCACGCACATCTTCTCGGGCGGCTACTCAGCTGGCTACTACGGCTACATCTGGTCTGAGGTGCTTGACGCTGAGACCGTTGGCTGGTTCAAGAGCAATGGTGGGTTGACTCGAGCAAATGGTCAGCACTTTAGAGACACCCTGCTTTCGCGCGGAGGCACCAAAGATGCCATGCAACTGTTCCAGGACTTCAGAGGCGCCGAGGCGTCGATTGAGCCGCTGCTCAAGCGTCGCGGGTTGCTGTAACCCACCAGACGATAACACCGGCCAAGAGAGCCCAGAAGGCCGCTCCGACGCCGGCAAATGCTACGCCTGAGGCGCCCACCAAGAACGTGATGATTGCAGCCAGGCGAAGCTTTGGTTCTTCAGTTGCAGTGGTGAATGCCGAGACCAGAGTCGGAAAGAGCGCTATCCCGGCGGCAGCAAGAATTAGTTCACGCGGCACTGCCGATACAAAACTCACAACCGGAGCGGCGACGAGAGCAAGCAATAGGTAAAGCACGCCACCGCTCACCGACGCGATCCAGCGTTTGCTAGGGTCCTTGTGCGCGTGCTCATTGGCGTTTAGTGCCGCGGTAATGGCAGCGAGGTTTAGAGCGAAGCCGCCAAAGAATGAACCGGCTGCCGTTGCAGCACCCGTTGCAACCAGCGTTGGCCTGAATGGCACTTCGAAGCCGAAGGTTTTCATAATGGCCAAGCCCGGAATGTTTTGGCCCGCCATTGTCACGAAGTAGAGCGGCAGGGCGATGCTAAACAAGCCAGCGATGTTGAAGTTTGGCGTGACGAACTCGAGAGTGGGCAGAAGGTTGAGGTCGATCGCTTCGATTTTCATGGTTAGAGCGATCAGCACAAAGGCGAGGGTGACAGCCACTGGTGAAGCCCAAATCGGCGCTAGGCGATAGAGAATCAACCACACAGCAAGCACCGGAAGCACAATTAGGGGGTCGGAGACCACCACATGAAATGGCGCGATACAGAAGCTAAAGATCACTCCGGCGAGCATCGCGCTGGCAATCGGCTTGGGGATGCTCGAGACGAGGCGACCGAGAGCGGGCCAGAGCCCAGTCAACATGAGCAGCAGGCCCGTGATGAGAAAACCACCGACGGCCGTGGCAAAACCGAGTTTTAGTGCTCCCGCAGCAACCAGCATCGCGGCACCCGGAGTAGACCAGACGATTGAGATTGGCATCTTGAACCGCCAACTTAAGGCCATTGAGAGCAAACCGTAGGCGACCAGCATGATGAAAATCGCGGAGGCCGTTTGAGAGGCAGTTGCTTGCAGGCCGGTCAGCGCGGCTAGGACGACACCGATTGACGCCGCTGTGCCAGTAATCGAGGCTACGAAGCCTGCCAGCAGCGGTGCACGCAATTTAGGCCGACTTCTCCTGCTGGCGCTTGAAAGGAACAACCTGAGGCATTGAGCCACTGGTGACGACGTCGGCGGTGATTTTTACTGTTCCCGCGATTGCACTACCTGGAAGCTCGAACATCACCGGGCCCAGGATCTCCTCGAGAATGGCGCGAAGACCGCGTGCGCCAGTGTTTCGAGAAATCGCCTGATCGGCAATGGCCTCGAGTGACTGCTTGTCGAACTCCAGGTCAAAGCCATCGAGTTCGAACATTCGCTGATACTGCTTGACCAGTGCGTTGCGCGGTTCGGTAAGGATCTGAAGCAGCGCTGTGCGGTCTAGTTGCGTGACATTGGCGATTACGGGTAAGCGCCCGATGAACTCAGGGATCAAACCGAATTTGCGCAGATCCTCCGGTTGAACCTCGGTGAAAATGTCTAGCTGCTCGGCCTTGCCAGCAATCGAAGAACCGAAGCCGATGCCCTTCTTGCCAGTTCGTGCCGCGATGATTTCCTCGAGCCCGGCGAAGGCGCCGGCAACGATGAACAAGACGTTTGTGGTATCGATCTGAATGAACTCTTGCTGCGGGTGCTTGCGCCCACCCTGGGGTGGCACCGAAGCAACCGTGCCTTCTAGAATCTTGAGCAACGCCTGCTGCACACCTTCACCAGAGACATCTCGGGTGATCGAAGGGTTTTCGGCCTTGCGAGAGATCTTGTCGATTTCGTCGATGTAGATGATTCCTGTTTCGGCGCGCTTCACGTCACCGTCGGCGGCTTGGATCAGCTTCAGAAGAATGTTTTCGACGTCCTCGCCCACGTAACCGGCCTCGGTTAGCGCTGTTGCATCAGCCACTGCGAAAGGAACATTGAGCCTCTTCGCCAAGGTCTGCGCCAAGTAAGTCTTGCCGCAGCCGGTCGGGCCGATCATGAGAATGTTTGACTTGGCGATTTCGATTGAGTCGTGCTCTTTACCTGCTGCGGTAAGGGTGCCACGGGAACGAAGTCTCTTGTAGTGGTTGTATACGGCTACCGAAAGCGCTCGCTTTGCCTGGTTTTGGCCGATAACGAACTCTTCTAGGAAGGCGAAAATCTCTTTTGGCTTCGGAAGCTCGATGTCTTCGAGCGCTTGTTCAACACTCTGCCCGAGTTCCTCTTCGATGATTTCGTTACAAAGCTCGATGCACTCATCGCAAATGAAGACGCCAGGCCCCGCAATTAACTTGCGCACCTGCTTCTGACTCTTAGAACAGAAGGTACATTTCAGGATTTCGCCTGACTCACTGAGCTTGCTCACGAGTAAAGCCTAGGCGGTAATTAGGCGTTTTTACGGGAGGTAAGGACTTGGTCAATGAAGCCGTACTCGAGGGCCTCTTGGGCAGTGAAGATCTTGTCGCGATCGATGTCGGTCTTCAGCTGGTCCGAGGTTCGGTTTGAGTGCTTCGAGAGGGTTAGCTCGAGCCATTCACGCATGCGCTGAATCTCTCTTGCCTGGATTTCGATGTCAGAAGCCTGACCGCGGTCTCCCCCGCTAGCTGGCTGATGAATTAGCACGCGGGCGTTTGGCAGAGCAAGGCGCTTGCCGGGCGCTCCACCGGCTAGTAGCACGGCTGCTGCCGAAGCGGCCTGGCCGAGGCAAACCGTCTGAATCTGAGGCTTGATGTACTGCATGGTGTCGTAGATTGCGGTCATCGCAGTAAATGAGCCACCCGGAGAGTTGATGTACATGGTGATGTCGCGGTCAGGGTCTTGCGACTCTAGGACGAGCAGCTGCGCCATGACATCGTCGGCAGAGACATCGTCGATTTGAGCACCCAAGAAAACGATTCGGTCCTCGAACAACTTGGTGTACGGGTCGTGAGTCTGGTAGCCCGAGCTGGTGCGCTCGGTGAAGCTAGGCAGGATGTAGCGAGCTTGAGGTGTATTCATGGTTAGTTTGTTCCTACTCCGGTGGCTACTGCCGCGTACTTCTGAATGTGATCGATGAATCCGTAGTCAAGCGCTTCTTCTGCTGTGAACCAGCGGTCGCGGTCGCCATCGGACATAACCTGCTCGACCGACTTGCCGGTCGCCTCGGCGGTGATGGTAGCCAGCTGCTTCTTCATCGAAACGATTAGGTCGGCCTGAGTCTGAATGTCTGACGCGGTGCCTCCGTAGCCACCGTGCGGTTGGTGCAGTAGAACGCGAGTGTTTGGGGTCGCGTAACGCTTGCCCTTGGTTCCGGCTGAGAGCAGGAACTGCCCCATCGAGGCACACATACCGATGCCGACTGTGACGATGTCGTTCGGCACGTACTGCATGGTGTCATAGATGGCCATGCCTGCGGTGATCGAGCCACCCGGAGAGTTGATGTAGAGGAAGATGTCTTTGCTGGAGTCTTCGGCGGCGAGCAGCAGCATCTTGGCGCAGATCTCGTTCGCGTTGTCATCGCGGACCTCTTCGCCCAGCCAGATGATGCGATCCTTGAGCAGGCGCTCGAAAATACCGTTTGGTGCCACGGCGTGTTCAGACATGGAAACTCCTTCTAAGTTGCTCAATAAACCTAACCGACCCCGACGACACGACACGCGGTTGTTCGCCCCTAGCGCACCAAAAAGTAAGGCCCGAACCTTTCGGCCGGGCCAAACTCAAAAAGTTGAAGCTAGTTGTGGTCGTGACCCGAGTGGTCTTCGATGTCTGCATCGGACTTCAAGAACTCGGCTAGGTCAATCTTCTTGCCCTTCGAGTCACTCACTGCAGCGTGCTCAAGAACGATCGAGAGTGCTTTGCGGCGCGCGGCGTCGGTTACGAACATTGGGATCTGACCGTTCTGGTCGATAATCTTGATGAACTCGTTTAGGTCCATGCCATAGCCCTGAGCTGCAGCGCCAAGAGCCTGGATCAGTTCTTCTTCAGAAACCTTAACCTCTTCGGCCTCTGCGATTGCATCGAGCAACATCTGAATCTTGAATGATCGGGTCGACTGCTCAAGCACCTCTTTGCGGTGGTCCTTGTCGTCCTGGCGGCCTTCGCCCTCGAGGTGGTTGTTCACGTCTGCTTCGATGACCTCATCGCTGACTGGAACGTCGACTAGGTCGAGAAGGATGTCGGTCAGCTTGTCGCGGGCTTCGATTCCCTGACCGTAGCTCTTCGAGCGCGCAATCTGCTGCTCCAGACCTGCCTTAAGTTCCTTCACGGTATCGAACTCGCTGTATAGCTTGGCGAATTCGTCATCGAGCTTTGGCAGCTCGCGCTCCTTGACCGAGTTCAAGGTGACCGAAATCTGAGCGTCCTGACCAGCAAGGTCGCCACCTACGAGCTTCGAAACGAAAGTGGTCGACTCCCCTGCGGTAAGTGTGTCTAGAGCTTCGTCAATGCCATCGAGGAGGTTGCCCGAGCCGATTTCGTAAGAGATGTTGGAGGCGTTGTCGATGGTCTTGCCATCGATTTCAGCGGTCAGGTCGATTGAGGTGAAGTCACCCATCTTGGCTGGGCGATCAACGGTCTTTAGAGTGCCGAAACGGCCTCTTAGCGCGTCGACTTCAGCATCGATTTCATCTGCCGAAACCTTGATGTCACCAACCGAAATCTTTAGACCACGGTAGGCAGGTAGCTTGATCTCTGGTCGAACTTCGACCTCAATCTCAACAATGAGGCTGCCCTTGAAGGTTTGCTCATCTGGAGCCTGCTTGACATCTGCCGAAGGCTGGCCAATCGGGCGCAGCTTCTCGGCCTCTACAGCCTTGCGGTAGATGCTGTCGAGTCCGTCGTTGATGGCGTGAGCGAGAATCGCACCGCGACCGACGCGCTTGTCGAGGATCGCTGGCGGTACCTTGCCCTTGCGGAAACCAGGAATCGAGACCTCTTCGGCAATGTGCTCGTAGGCGTGGTCGAGCGAAGGCTTGAAGTCTTCCTCGTTCGCTTCGATGGTCATTTTGACGCGAGTTGGTTTGATGCGCTCGACAGTGGTCTTCACGTGGATACTCCAGTTGGGTAGTTGGCAGTGTTGAAAAGATGGTCGGGGTGACAGGACTCGAACCTGCGATATCCTGCTCCCAAAGCAGGCGCGCTAGCCACTACGCTACACCCCGGTGAAATCCCCAAGAAAATGCTTCAGGGAAAACAACCTCGGTTAGTCTAACCCATAGAATGATGTAGTTACCAAAACGCGGATGTAGCTCAATGGTAGAGCCTCAGTCTTCCAAACTGATGGTGCGGGTTCGATTCCCGTCATCCGCTCCAATCACTTCTGACAGCCGGGGCACCAGTAAAGTTTTCGACCGGCAGCCAACTCCAAAACAACTTTCTTGCGGCACTTTCGGCAAACCTGCCCCTCGCGCTTGTAAACAAAATTGCGCTCGGACTTGCCAGGGTCCTCCTCTAAAAAGTCATCGCGAGTAATCATGACGCCGTGCTTCACGCCGACATTTAGCAACATCACAGAGTCGTCCCAGAGCGCTCGAATCTGTTTTGCTCTCAGCGCGCGACCTGGCGTGTGAGGGTTTATGCGAGCTCGAAAGAGGATCTCGGCGCGGTAAACATTGCCGATGCCACTGATAACTTCCTGGTTCATTAGAAGAAGAGCGATGGACGTAGCCGACTGCGACACTCGCTTTGCGAAACGCTTGAACTCGCTACCGTCGAGATCAGGGTTGAGCGGGTCGGGCCCGAGGCGGTCTCTCACCGCTTTGAAGCCTTCCGAGCCGATGACCTCGCACACGGTCGGCCCCCTGAGCTCTGCTGTCAGCCCGGGAACCATGAACCGAACCCTCACCTGACCAACCAGTTCGGGCACGGGCCCCTCACGAAAGCTCCACTTGCCATATATCCCCAGGTGGATACGCAGAATCAACTCGTCGCCGAAGTCCAAGAACATTTGCTTACCAACTGCAGACGCGCCCCTAAGCACTCTTCCGTCGACAAGAACAGAGTCAATGAATCGACCCTGCGGTGAATCTACTCGTAGCGTTTTGCCCGAAAACCGATTACGGAATTCAGCTGCGATTCGGTGAACCGTATGCCCCTCGGGCATCTATTCGATGTCGCCGGTCTGCTCGAAGGTGGCGATTTTTCCGATTCGACGAATGTGGCGTTCGTCATGACTGAACGGCTCGGCGATGAATGCCCTAACTAGTTCTAGCACCTCAGCCTCCGAGTGCTGGCGCGCGCCCACCGCGATCACGTTTGCGTCGTTGTGCTGCCTTGCCAACTTGGCGGTGTCCAGGTTCCAGGCCAGAGCGGCTCTAATGCCGTGAACCTTATTGGCTGCGATTTGTTCGCCGTTACCCGAACCACCGAGGACGATTCCGAGCGCGTCTTCTCCGGCCTGGTTATCTCGAATCACAGCCAGCGCTGCATTGATGCAGAAAGCCGGGTAGTCGTCTAGTGGGTCGTACTCGCTCGGTCCGTGATCGAAGACGTGGTGGCCGTCATTTGTCAGAGCTTCAATCAGAAAGTGGCTCAACTCGAGGCCTGCGTGGTCGGTGGCGATGTGGATGCGCATGGTTACTTCCGCTTCTTTCTCTTTACTGGAACAACTGGCTTGGTAAGCAAAGTTGGGTCTGGGAGTTTGCTCTCTCGAAGGAGCCAACCAAAGGTCACCGCGGTAGCCACGAGACCCGACACCGTGAACGCGATGACGATCTGCGTCACGATCAGAATTCCCTCTTGTTGTGAATCGCTTACCAGTGAACCCTGCAGCAGCAACGCTCCAAAGGAAGCAACGGCAAGAGTGACGCCAATCGAGGTAAGGGCCCTGGTAGAAACCTTTGAATCGCGGGCGACTAAGCCAAAGATCATCCAGAGCACGTAAGCCGGAAACAGAAGCATGGCGGCTAGTAGCGGCCCGCTGGTTGCAACTTGTTGAATGTCACCTTGAATAATCCAGAGGCCAAACATGAAAATCACGAGCGAGATTGCCATGAGCGCAGAGGCTTCGATCATCGGGCTTTGACGCAAGCGCATTACAGCTCCTTCAAATGCAGTAGGTCGTGGCTATTAGGCTAGTTGAAGATTTTGCACAATCGAAAACAACGACATAGGAGTCACATGCCTGGAGAAAACCTGACCCAAATCGAAGCCGCCGCTCGCGCAGCGATTCTGAGTGTTGAGTCTTACGAAGTAACCCTCGATCTGACCAGCAGCGACAAGACCTTCCTGTCGAACACGCGAGTGATTTTCAATTCGAGCCAACCGGGCGCTGAGACGTTCATCGATGCAATCACCGACAAGGTGTTCGCAATCACGCTGAACGGTGAATCGCTTGACCCGGCAACCCACAGCGACGGCGTCCGCATCAAGCTTCCGAACCTTCAGGCATCAAACGAACTCTTCATCGAAGCCGACGCGCTGTACATGAACACCGGCGAAGGCCTGCACCGTTTCATTGACCCAGTGGACAACGAGGTGTACCTGTACACCCAGTTCGAGGTGCCAGATAGCCGCCGCATGTTCGCGGTGTTTGAGCAGCCAGACTTGAAGGCTCGCTTCAGCTTCAACGTGACCGCCCCGAAGCACTGGAAGGTTGTTTCAAACCAGCCGACCCCAACCCCGACCGAGCTAGACGATGTCAAAGCGGTCTGGAACTTTGAACCAACACCTCGAATCTCTTCTTACATCACCGCACTAGTGGCGGGCCCATACATCTCTCGCCACAGCTCTCTAATCAGCTCTGACGGTCGCGAGATTCCACTTGGCGTGTTCTGTCGCGCATCGCTCGAGGAATACCTTGAGGCCGACTACATGTTCGACAAGACTCGCGAAGGTTTTGAGTTCTTCGAGAAGACCTTCGACTACCCATACCCGTTCGACAAGTACGACCAACTCTTTGTGCCGGACTTCAACGCGGGAGCGATGGAAAACGCCGGAGCCGTCACCTTCACCGAGACTTACGTGTTCCGAGGTGCCGTGGCCGAGGCGCTCAAGGAGCGACGTGTTGTCACGATCCTGCACGAGCTAGCTCACATGTGGTTCGGCGACCTGGTCACCATGCGCTGGTGGAACGACCTGTGGCTGAACGAGTCATTCGCCGAGTACACCTCTCACCTAGCCGTTGCCGAGGCCACCGAGTGGACTGACACCTGGACCACCTTCGCTTTCAGCGAGAAGGCGTGGGCATACACGCAGGACCAACTGCCTTCAACGCACCCGATCGTCGCCGAAATTCGCGACCTGGAGGATGTCCAGGTCAACTTCGACGGCATCACCTACGCCAAGGGAGCATCGGTTCTCAAGCAACTGGGCGCGACTGTAGGCCGCGAGGCTTTTGAGAAGGGCGTTTCGGCTTACTTCAAGAAGCACGCCTTCAAGAACGCCGTTTTGAACGACCTGCTGGTCGAGCTAGAGGCAACCAGCGGTCGTAACCTGACCGAATGGAGCGCCAAGTGGCTTGAGACTGCTGGCGTGAACACCCTTCGGGCCGAGGTTTCTAGCGAAGCCGGCAAGATCACCGCTTTCGCAATCGCCCAGAGCGCGCACAAGGACTACCCGACGATTCGCCCTCACCGCATGGCGATTGGTTTCTACAACCTTGTTGGCGGCGAACTAGCTCGCACCCATCAGCTCGAACTTGACGTCGATGGCACTCGCACCGAGGTGCCTGAACTGGTCGGTCTAGAGCGTCCAAGTTTGATCCTTCTGAACGATGATGATCTGACCTACGCAAAGGTTCGCCTCGATGACGAGTCATGGA
>JBILRS010000083.1:0-5169 GCA_044372535.1 Rhodoluna sp. | reverse complement strand
AACGTGACCGTGTTCGCTACTGAGACGAACCCAGCCCTGAGCCTGATAAACCTGAACGGTTTCGTCCTCGGTCAAAAACCCTAAGCCCGCAGCGACAAATGCTGCGCCGGTAGGAATTCTCGAACCGTGCTTCATCTGACGACCCCAGATTTCACCACGGATTCGAGCGGCGATTGGCCCACCGACTGCTTCGGGAATCGTGTCTGCGACTTCGGCTATGCCATCTTTAGCGATCTGGGTAAGTTCTGACTCTGGAATCTCGGTGAGTGGCTCCCAGCCCGTTCTGGGCGGAGAAATGCCAGCCCAAGGAGTCTTCAGAGAGTCTGGTAACTCAAGAACTAGCTTGCGGGGGTTGTCTGCGATCAACTTGGCCAAACGGTCAAGAGTGCTCGCGATGGGCACGACAGCGTCAACCTCTGAAGACTTAGACAATTCGGCGGTCCGCAGCCCAAGAATTGTTGGCCCGTTATCCATGAGTGAGCCCGAGAAAATTGGTGCCACGTAGGCGGCTAGGACCTCGCCGAATGCGCGAAAGCGAACCAGGCCGTCTTTATCGAGACGTTTGGCCCGCAATAGGTACGCCTGAAGGTCTTCGACACTGTTTAGGTCTTGAAAGCTGAACTCGTTTTTCATCTGTTATCTAAACTACCTGTGTGATGACCAACGAGGTTCCTATTCCGCACGATCCACTAGCCGAAATGCTTGAAACGTTTGCCCTGACCGGTACGGGCAACGAGTTTCAAGGAAAATCCCAATGGATGCCGCACGGACGCGTCTACGGCGGTCAGGTGCTCGCCCAGTCGATTGTGGCTGCGAGTAAGACGACTTCCGGAGACCGAGTGCTGCATTCTCTACACGGCTACTTTCTTCGTGCCGGCGACATCACGCTTCCGGTCAACTACTCCGTAGACGTGCTGCGTGACGGTCGCTCATTCTCAACCAGGCGCGTCCAAGGTTTTCAGAGCGGCGAACCGATCTTCTCGATGATTGCCTCCTTTCAAGTTTCCGACCCGGGTATCGAACACCAAGACGGGTTTCCGTCCGACATACCCGCTCCGGAGTCACTCCCCTCTGCCGCAGACCTGATGGGTTCTAACCCCCACCCCGTTGCGCAGTATTGGGCGAACGCCAGACCATTTGACATGAGGCACGTCGGCTCGCCAATCTACTTTGAAGTCAAGGGTGAGCCTGTCTCGCACCAAGCCGTCTGGATCAAGGCGCTCGGAACTTTACCAGATGATCCAATCGTGCACCGCGCAGCACTTGCCTACGCGAGCGACTACACGATTCTCGAAACGATTTATCGCCGCCACGGAATCGCTTGGTCGCACCCCGGACTGAAGAGTGCGAGCCTCGATCACGCAATGTGGTTTCACCGCGATGGTCGAGCTGACGAGTGGCTGCTTTATGTTCAAGAGTCACCAAGCGCGCAAGGCGGGCGTGGTTTAGCGCTGGGGCGCATCTTTAGCCGTGACGGAATCCTGCTCGCAACCGTAGCCCAGGAGGGCATGGTCCGAGTTCCAGAACTCGACTAGTCGCGGGTTAGGCGGCGGTAGGTGCTGCGGTGAGGCTTCGCGGCCTCTGCGCCCAAACGCTCGATCTTGTTCTCTTCGTAGCCCTCGAAGTTGCCCTCGAACCAGTACCACTGGTCAGGGTTATCATCGGTGCCCTCGTAGGCGAGGATGTGCGAAGCAACTCGGTCTAGGAACCAGCGGTCGTGTGTAATGACCACAGCGCAGCCGGGGAACTCGAGAAGAGCGTTCTCAAGGCTCGACAGAGTCTCAACGTCAAGGTCGTTTGTCGGCTCGTCGAGTAGCAAGAGGTTTCCGCCCTGCTTGAGCGTTAGGGCTAGGTTCAAGCGGTTGCGCTCACCACCCGAAAGAATGCCGGCAGCCTTCTGCTGGTCTGGACCTTTGAAGCCGAAAGCGGCGACGTAGGCACGGGAAGGCATTTCTACCTGGCCGACCTGAATGTAGTCCAGCCCATCTGAGACGACCTCCCAGAGCGACTTTTCTGGGTCGATACCAGCACGAGACTGGTCTACATACGAAACCTTTACGGTCTCACCGATTTTCAGCTCGCCACCATCGAGCGGCTCCATGCCAACGATGGTCTTGAACAGCGTTGACTTTCCGACACCGTTCGGGCCGATCACGCCAACGATTCCGTTGCGGGGAAGACTGAAGGAGAGCCCGTCGATCAGCGAGCGACCATCAAAACCCTTTTTGAGTCCCTTGGCCTCTAGAACTATGTTTCCGAGTCTCGGACCAGGTGGAATCTGAATCTCTTCGAAGTCCAACTTTCTGGTTCTGTCGGCCTCTGCTGCCATCTCTTCGTACTTGGCAAGACGAGCCTTCGACTTCGTCTGACGGGCCTTCGGGCTCGAACGCACCCAATCGAGCTCATCGCTGAGTCGCTTGGCAAGTTTTGCGTCCTTCTTGCCAGCGACCTCCAGGCGCTCACGCTTCTTCTCGAGGTAGGTCGAGTAGTTTCCCTCGTAAGGGTAGGCGCGACCACGGTCAAGTTCGAGAATCCACTCGGCCACGTTGTCCAAGAAGTAACGGTCGTGTGTGACGGCCAATACAGCGCCTGGGTACTTGGCTAGGTGCTGCTCGAGCCAAAGCACTGACTCGGCATCCAAGTGGTTTGTTGGTTCGTCAAGAAGCAGTAGATCTGGCTTCTCAAGAAGAAGCTTGCAGAGTGCAACGCGACGGCGCTCTCCACCAGAAAGGTGAGTTACCGGGGTGTCCCCAGGTGGGCAACGAAGTGCGTCCATCGCCTGCTCAAGCTGCGAGTCGAGATCCCAAGCGTCCAGGTGGTCAATCTCTTCTTGCAGCTGACCCATCTCGGTAAGCAGTGTGTCGAAGTCTGCATCTGGGTTTGCCATTTCGGCCGAGATCTCGTTGAAGCGATCGAGCTTTGCCTTGATGTGAGCAACGGCAACCTCAACGTTTCCGAGCACAGTCTTGGTTTCGTCTAACGGCGGCTCCTGGAGCAAGATTCCTACCGTTGAACCAGCGTTCAGGCGAGCCTCGCCGTTTGACGGGATGTCGAGCCCAGCCATGATCTTGAGGACAGATGACTTACCGGAGCCGTTGGGGCCGACCACACCGATCTTTGCACCTGGATAAAACGCCAAAGTTACGTCGTCAAGGATTACCTTGTCACCGTGCGCTTTACGCGCCTTAATCATCTGATAGATGAATTCCGCCATAGAAAAGCGCCTCCGCCTTGTTTGCTTGCTTCGGGTTATTTTACCCGACCCACTTGGCTCAACGTGTGAGCGCTAATAATGCAAGGTTTTGGCGGAGGCGCTTTACTCTGGTCGCCCCGAGAAACTAGGGGAGGTTCGAGGCGACCGGCCTAACTATCGACGCTTACCAGCGCCGACCAATTCGGTTTCAGAAGGTGGCTCTTCGGCCTCTTCGGGCTCTTCGGGCTCTTCGCTCGGCTCTGGCTCTCTAACCAGGACAGTGCGGGTGAAGACCGAAGATCCCCAACTCATGTCGTGGCCTAGACCATCGGCTTCGATTTCTACTGAGGTGCCGGCGCGTTCGCCGTTATCCCAGTCTCGAACTCGAAGCTTTCCGCTGACGATGACGCGGTCACCTTTGGCGACCGAGCCAGCGGAGTTGATGGCTAGCTGCCGAAACGCTGTGACGGTGAACCAGTTTGTTTCGCCATCGACCCACTTGTTCTCTTTGCGGTCGAATTTTCGATGTGAAGAAGCCAATCGAAAAGAGGTGATGGGTAGGCCGTCCTGGGTTACCAGATGGCGAGGTGTTGTGGCCACTAAACCGACAACAGTTACTTGATCAGACATTTGTTTCCTTCCTAAGGCACACGGCGTGAAGCCGCAGTAGAAAGGATTTTGTCAGCGAAACGCTGTTACAAACGGGCTACTTCAGAAACTGTGTAAAACTCGCTCGGGCCTTGGCCATCTTGGGCGAAACCACCGCGTTGCAGTAACCCTGGTTCGGGTTCTTGGCAAAGAAATCCTGGTGGTATTCCTCTCCCCTCCAGAAGGTTTCTGCTGGGCTTAGCTCGGTCATCAATTCGCCGTCCCAATGATCTTTGGCGCGCACAATCGCGTCTTCAAAAAGTTCCCGCTGACGGTCGTCCTGGTAATACATAACCGAGCGGTACTGGGTGCCGATGTCGTTGCCCTGACGGTTCAGCTGCCTCGGGTCGTGAATGGTGAAGAAGATATCGAGAATCGTCTCGGCTGAAATCACGGACTCGTCGAAGATGATTTCGGCGACCTCAGCGTGTCCGGTGTTGCCGTCGCAAACCTGCTCGTAAGTCGGATTGTCGTTTTTGCCACCCATGTAGCCAACGACTACATCCTGGACGCCTTTGAATTGCATGTACGACGAATCAAGGCACCAAAAGCAGCCACCGCCGAGAACGAATGAAGTCATGCTTCTACCCTAGGCTGGTGCGGTGAACAAAAAGCGCCCAACTCTCGGAGCAATTTACGCGGTTAGCGGTGCTCTGCTTTTTGGCATCAATGCCAGCACCTCAAAGGTAATCATGGCAACAGGAGTCGAGGGCTCTCAGATTGTTCTCTTCAGATCGTTTGCCACCGCTGCAATAGCCGCAGTCATTTTGCTTTTCACAAGGCGCAGCGCGTTCAGAGTTAAGCGCTCAGAGTGGCCAAAGTTGCTTGGCTTTGGCATTGTCGGCGTTGCACTCATGCAGTGGGCTTACTCGATGGCGGTCGCGAACCTGCAGGTGGGCATTGCGCTTCTGATCGAATACACAGCCATCGTCTGGGTTCCCATCGTTGCTATGGTTCTGTTCAAAGAAAAGGTTCGCGGGCGCATCTGGTTCGGCGTAGCTCTCGTCTTGGCAGGGCTCGTGGTGGTTTCAAACCTAAGTTTGGACGGCCTAAACCTGGTGGGTGTTGGTTTCGCGTTCATGGCATCGATCACTCTGACGGTTTACTTCATCATGGGTGAGCGCACCCAAATGAGTCGCGACAGCATGTCAACGCTCTTCTACACAATGGCAATCTCTGTCGTGTTCTGGTTGATCTTCTCGCCTTGGTGGAACTTCGACTGGAGCAGTTACGGTGAGGCGGTTTCGCTCGACGGAAACCTAGCCGATGTGAGCTTGCCAGCCTGGGTCTTGCTCGTCTGGCTTGGCGTAATGGGTTCGTTTGTGCCG
>JBILRS010000084.1:0-5055 GCA_044372535.1 Rhodoluna sp. | reverse complement strand
CGAGCAGAGAGCGCACCTGGCGTTGGATCTGGCCAGCACCACGGCAGACATCACAGGTCGCCAAGGTTGTGCCGGGCTGACAGCAGGACCCTTGGCAGGTTGTGCAAATGACCGCGGTGTCTATGTCCACGCTCTTCGCTAACCCGAAAACAGCCTCACGAAGAGTTAGGTCGACCCGCAGCAGTGCGTCTTGACCGCGCTCCTGCCTCGAACGAGGACCTCGCTGACCGCCGCCACCGAAGAAAGTGTCAAAGATGTCGCCGAAACCGAAGCCGGCATCGAAACCTCCGCTGGTGCCGCCCATGTCGTAGTTTGATCGGCTCTCTGGGTTAGAGAGAACGTCGTAGGCGTGGGTGACCGCCTTGAAGCGCTCGGCAGCGGCAGGGTCGGGATTCATATCGGGGTGAAGTTCACGGGCAAGCTTGCGAAAAGCCTTCTTGATCTCATCGGTTGAAGCGTTTCTTGAAACCCCGAGGGCTTCGTAGTGGTCACTCATTTACGCTCCTAAAGCCTTGGTCAAGTAGTTAGCGATGGCGCGTACAGCCGCAATGTTCGCCGAATAGTTCATTCGGGTTGGCCCGATAACTCCAACCTTCGCAACTTCGGAGCCCGCATTCTCATAGCCGCTCAGAACCACAGAAGCCTCTGAGAGGCCCTCGAAATGGTTTTCGCGACCGATGCTAAGTGCCATGCCATTGGCATCTGCCTCAAGTTCGCTGAAGAGTTTCAGCAGAACGACCTGCTCTTCGATCGCTTCGAGCAGTGGGCTGATGTTGCGCTGGAAATCACCCTCGCTCTTCACCAAAAAAGCGGTGCCTGCCAAGAGCATTTTTTCGGTTCGGTTGGCATCTACCTGTTCGCGAAGGCCGTCTAGAACAACCTGGACTTCACCAAGTCGACCTTTCGCAAACCCCTTCACGAAATCTCGCAACTTGGCATCGACTTCAGAGAGTTTTGTGCCGGCGAGCACAGCATTTAGCTTGGCCCGAAGCTCGGCCATAAAAGCAGTGTCAACAGCAACACCAAGTTCGAGCACATGCTCTTCGTGACGCCCGGTATCGGCGACAAGGATCAGGAGCACGCGAGTGTCGGCTAGTGGAACTAGCTCAATGTTGCGAACCTTAGATTTTCCGAGTGTCGGGTACTGCACCATGGCAACTTGTTTGGTGGCCTGCGACAGGGCGCGGACGGTGCTGGCCAAAACCTCGTCGAGATCAGCGCTGCCGGATAGAAAACCCTCCATGGCTAGACGCTCGGCGTCGGTTAGGGCCTTCACCTGGTCGAGTCTGTCGACGAAAAGCCGATAACCCTTATCGGTTGGAATGCGCCCGGAGGAAGTGTGGGTCTGCACGATCAGCTCTTCTTCTTCAAGAATGGCCATGTCGTTGCGAATAGTTGCCGCCGAAACCGAAAAGCCGTGACGGTCAACTAGGGCCTTAGAGCCCACCGGTTGGCTGGTTTCGATGTAGTCCTGAACAATAGCGCGCAAGACTTCAACACTTCGTTCTGGAATCATCTTGCACCTCGCTAGCACTCGGGGGTTCTGAGTGCCAATATTACCTAAACTAGGCGCCGAACCACTAGGTCTGCGAGCAGTCTGCCCTGCAAAGTTAGAACCAAGAACCCTTCGATAGCTCGCTTTGCGTCGATTAAGCCATCCGCAATTAGTGAAGCGACCGCGCCTTTGTTGCCGATTACCGAAAGGTCGAGACCGGTCACTAGCCTCGACTCGAGAAGCACTCGCTCCTCAAACTTCTGCGCTTCAGTGAGCGTTTCGCGATCGGCAGCCGGGCTGAGCCCTTCGTTTAGCTTTCCCGCGTAGGCAGTTGGATGCTTCACGTTCCACCAACGCTCCCCCTGTAGGTGACTGTGCGCGCCTGGACCGTAGCCCCACCAGTCATTGCCAACCCAGTAGGCGAGGTTGTGCTTGGAGGTAGTTTCGGGAGAGCGCGCCCAGTTACTTAGCTCGTACCAGGGCATCCCCGCGCTCTCGAATTGGGCGTCTGCCCACTCATACTTCTCGGCTTGGAGATCCTCGTCCGGTTCGGGTAACTCACCACGCTTGATTTGGCGAGCCAACTTGGTGCCCTCCTCGACAATCAGCGCGTAAGCCGAAACGTGGTCGGTTTCCATGTTTAGAGCGGCATCGATGCTGCGCTTCCAGTCGTCCATGGTTTCACCTGGGGCGCCGTAGATGAGGTCGACGCTGGTTTGAAACTCTAACTCCTTAGCCAAACCGACTGCCTTCGGCACATTCGCCGGCGTGTGGGTGCGCTCAAGCGTTTCTAGAACCGAAGGGACCGCTGACTGCATGCCGAAGGAAACTCGATTGAACCCGCCCTCACGGAGACGCTCAAGATAGTGGCCGTCAATGTTGTCTGGGTTTGCCTCTGTCGTGACCTCGGCGCCGTCAGAGATACCGAAAGAGTCGCGAAGCAGGCCGAGAACATCAACCAGATCGCTGGCGGGCAGTTGGGTAGGTGTGCCGCCACCAAAAAAGATTGTTTCGAGAGAGCGTGAGTCACCGAGCACCCCTCGGCTCTGCTCAAGTTCCTTGCCGAACTGAGCAACGAAGTCACTTTGCGAAAAGCCCTGTAGCTCTGTCGCTGTGTAGGTGTTGAAGTCGCAGTAACCGCAACGCACCCGACAGAAAGGCACGTGGACGTAGGCGTGCAGAGTAGTCAAGCTACTTCTTCTCACCCTTTTTGTTGGAGTCTGTTGAAAGCGCGGCGATAAAGGCCTCCTGCGGCACCTCAACGCGGCCAACCATCTTCATGCGCTTCTTACCCTCTTTTTGCTTTTCGAGGAGCTTGCGCTTTCGAGAAATGTCACCGCCGTAGCACTTGGCAAGAACATCTTTGCGCATGGCGCGAATCGACTCACGGGCGATGATTCTCGCTCCGATAGCGGCCTGAATTGGCACCTCGAATTGCTGACGCGGAATCAGCTCACGCAGCTTGCCAGTCATCATCACGCCGTAAGCGTAGGCCTTGTCGCGGTGAACGATCGCCGAGAAGGCATCTACTTGGTCGCCCTGAAGCAGGATGTCGACCTTTACCAAGTCGCCCTCGGCAAGACCTGACTCTTCGTAGTCGAGCGAGGCGTAACCCTTGGTTCTGCTCTTGAGTTGATCAAAGAAGTCGAAGACGATTTCGGCGAGTGGCAGGCTATAGCGCAGTTGAACTCGGTCTTCGCCCAGGTACTGCATGTCAATCATGTTTCCTCTGCGCTCCTGGCAGAGCTCCATGATTGTGCCCACGTAGTCCTTCGGGCTCAAAATCGTAGCCTTCACCATCGGCTCGAGAACCTTCTTGATCTTGCCGCCTGGGTATTCGCTCGGGTTGGTGACGGTTATCTCCTTGCCGCCCTCCATAGTTACCTCGTAAATAACGCTCGGAGCCGTGGCGATAAGGTCGAGGCCAAATTCGCGCTCTAGACGCTCGGTAACGATCTCGAGGTGAAGAAGTCCGAGGAATCCGCAGCGAAAACCGAAACCAAGGGCTACCGATGTCTCTGGCTCGTAAACCAATGCGGCATCACTGAGCTTTAGCTTGTCCAGCGCCTCACGAAGCACCGGATAATCGGAACCATCGATTGGGTAGATGCCAGAGAAAACCATCGGCATTGGCTCTGCGTAGCCCTTCAGTGCCTGCGTGGCCGGCTTCGCACTCGTGGTGACTGTGTCACCAACCTTCGACTGGCGAACATCCTTCACGCCGGTGATTAGGTAACCAACTTCACCGACGCCGAGACCCTTAGTTGGCTCAGGCTCAGGCGATGAGACACCGATTTCGAGAAGTTCGTGGACTGCCCTGGTCGACATCATCTGGATCTTCTCGCGCGGGCTTAGCGAACCGTCAATCATTCGTACGTAGGTCACTACGCCTCTGTAGGAGTCGTAAACCGAATCGAAAATCATGGCTCGCGCCGGAGCATTTGGGTCGCCAACCGGGTGCGGAATGCGCTCGATGATTTTGTCCAGTAGCTCTGATACGCCAACGCCCGTCTTGCCAGAAACCTTAAGGATGTCGTTCGGGTCGCAGCCGATCAGGCTGGCAATCTCTTCGGCATACTTCTCAGGCTGAGCGGCTGGCAGGTCGATCTTATTGAGAACCGGAATGATTTCGAGGTCATTCTCCATGGCGAGGTAAAGGTTCGCGAGGGTTTGGGCTTCGATACCCTGCGCTGCGTCAACGAGAAGCACCGCACCTTCACACGCGGCTAGCGACCTAGAAACCTCGTAGGTGAAGTCGACGTGCCCAGGCGTGTCAATCATGTTGAGCGCATAAGTCTGCCCGAGCGATTCCCAAGGCATGCGCACTGCCTGCGACTTGATCGTGATTCCGCGCTCGCGCTCGATGTCCATTCGGTCTAGGTACTGCGCGCGCATAGATCGGTCATCGACGACACCGGTTAGCTGAAGCATTCGGTCTGCGAGCGTGGACTTGCCGTGGTCAATGTGGGCAATGATGCAAAAATTGCGAATGAGTGACGGGTCGGTTTTGGCCGGTTCTAGGCGTCGGGTTGCGCGTGGCGACAAAATCTGACCTCAGTGTGTTAGCGGGATCGCGAATACGATAACGACATTCTCGCACATGCAGTTGCTTGATTGGGTAAACCGCTGATACGCTAGAACCTTGTGAAGAGCGAGTGTCTCCGCTCAAAACCATTTCAAAACATTCTTTCGAAAGTGAAACATGGCAAACATTAAGTCGCAGATCAAGCGAATTGGCACCAACGCAAAGGCAACCGAGCGCAACCGTGCAGTTCGCAGCGAGCTAAAGACCGTTATTCGCGCAGTGCGCGAGGCAGTCACCGCCGGAGACAAGGCAGCAGCAAGTGCCGCTCTAGCGCTAGCTGGCAAGAAGATTGACAAGGCAGTATCTAAGGGCGTAATCCACAAGAACCAGGGCGCAAACCGCAAGTCGGCAATCGCCAAGAAGGTTGCAGCTCTCTAAAACTCAACTAGTAAGTCCCCGTTACCTCTAGGTAGCGGGGATTTCTATTTTGCCGTTTCGACCGGCCACGAAACCGGCGGCCATCTGCAGAGCGCTT
>JBILRS010000020.1:0-18902 GCA_044372535.1 Rhodoluna sp. | reverse complement strand
CAAGCTGGCTGCCAGGCGAACCTGATGGCGGCTAAGGAAATCGCGGTTTACGGCTCCACTGGCGGCAATCGCGACAAGGGCTCCGCCGAGGCCGAAGATTACGGTGTCGCTAAATGAACCACGAAAAACTTGGAAGGCCGCAGTTATGGCAAAAAACCAAACCCAGGGGTTTTTGGCTATTTTGATTGAAATTTTTGAATACATGTGTAAAGTCTAGACTTGTAAAAAGTTGGCAGGCTGAAACCTAGGGGAAATTATGGAATCCACACGCAAGGCAAAAATCGTTCGTCAAATCTGGCTGACAGCAATCTCTCTTTCAATTGTGGCGATTGTGATTTTCATCCTGAGCCTCAACTTTGCTCAGACCAACAGCAACGCAGGTGCGTCTTGTGCCCCTACTGCTACGCCCGTGGTTGGCCCGCGGGGTCTTGATGGACTATCTGCTTACGATCTCTGGATCGCCTCGGGAAACACCGGAACAAAGTCGGAGTTCTTGAACTCCCTGATTGGTAAACCTGGCCCTCGCGGATACACCGGTTCGGACGGGGTTTCGAATGAGATCGGTTTCACTCCCGTGGCCGGGGAATCAGGCGCTCCTGGAGAGCCGGGAGTTGCCGGAGACCCGGGCCCCAGCGCTTATCAGCTTTGGCTAAACGCGGGAAACATTGGTAGCCCTGAGGACTTCCTCGTCTCCCTGATCGGCACAGCCGGAGCCAATGGACTCGACGGTGCAGCTGGACCCGCAGGGATTGATGGCCTTGACGGCCTCTCGGCTTACGAACTTTGGCTCTCAAACGGCAACACGGGTGACCTAGCCGTATTTCTCTCCTCGTTGGTCGGTGCGCCGGGTGCACCAGGACAGGACGGCACGGACGGCACGGACGGCACGGACGGCACAAACGGCTCTTCGGCCTACGAAATTTGGTTAGGTGCCGGCAACGTTGGCACCGAGCAGGACTTCATCGAATCTTTGAAGGGGGCTCCCGGAGTCTGCACTGTTGGCTCTCAGGGTGCCAGTGCTTATGAAATTTGGCTCGCTCAGGGTAACTCCGGCACCGAGCAGGATTTCTTGAATTCTCTGAAAGGTGCCGCAGGCTCAGGTGGTTTGCCATACAACGGCTCGTTCTACGACACGACTTCGCAGGCAAACTCTTCCACCACCAACCTAATGAGATTCAATACAACGGATCCCTGGACCGTCGGTGTTCGTGTGAATTCATCCAACCTGTCCAGAATCTATTTCGACCACCCAGGTGTGTACAACCTTCAATTTTCGACGCAGTTTGCAAAAACCGACTCGGGAACCGACTTCATCAATATTTGGCTTCGAAAGAACGGAATGGATGTTCCAATGACGAACACACAACTTCGCTCCTGGGGCAACGATGATCGTCAGGTTGCAGCCTGGAACTTCTTTGCAGAGGCGAATACTGGTGATTACTTCGAGCTTGCGTGGCGCTCGGACGACAAAGACATCTCCATGCTTTCGGTGCCTTCCAATGGAATGCCAGGAGTACCTTCGGTTATTCTCACGGTAACTCAGGTTCGCTAAAGCGGAAAGCTTGAGGCGTCTGTCGGAACGTCACAATTCCAGCCGGCAGCCTTGAATCTGCTGGCCAGCGCATCGGCAGCGCCGGACTCACCGTGAACTACGAAGACATTGCCTGGTTTCTCGCTTGCGCGACTGACCCAGTCGAACATCTCGTCAGCGTCGGCGTGAACTGAGAAAGCCTGGATGTTCGCAATCTTTGCTCGAACAGGCACCATCTCGCCATGCATCTTCACTTCTTCAGCGCCATCGACCAGCGAGCGGCCGCGGGTGCCAATGGCCTGGTAGCCGACCATGACCACGGTGTTCTTCGCTATCGGGAGCATGAAACGCAGGTGGTGCACGACTCGACCGCCGGTGCCCATTCCGCTTGCCGAGATGATGATGCAGGGTGATTGCGGATCGTTCACGGTCATCGACTCTTCGACGGTGAGAAGTTCTACCAGGGTGCCAGCGTCGAATGGGTCGCGGCCCTTCCAGTCGGCTGCCACATCGCTTCTGATTTCTGATGATGAGTTGTTGATTGCCTCGCGGTAGAAGCTCAGTGCCTTTAGCGCCATCGGTGAGTCTGCGTAGATCGGGATGTTTGGAATCTTTCCGGCCTCGGCTAACTCGCGAAGTCGAACGAGAATCACCTCGGTGCGGTCAACGGCGAAGGCTGGAATCAGAATGGAACCGCCATTGGCAACCGTCTCGTTGATAACCGTTTCGAGGTCGTCGCCGGCTTCATCGTGCTTGCGGTCGCCGTAGGTCGACTCGGTGATGATTGCGTCGAAGTGACCTGCAGGGATTCCTTCTGGAGTTACCAGTAGGGGGTGGTTTGGGCGGCCCATGTCACCGGTAAACAGCAGGCGCTTGCCGAAGAACTCGAGTTCCACGAATGCGGAACCAAGGATGTGGCCAGCGGGGTGGAAGGTAGCGAAGGTTTGCTCAGCCACTTGGACGCGCTGGTTGAAGTCGTGGGTTTCGAACTGGTTCATCGCCTTGATGGCGTCTTTTTCTTCATAGAGAGCTTTTGGCGGATTGTGCTTCGAGAAGCCCTTCTTCGCTGCCCATTTGGCGTCTTCGGTCTGGATCCGTGCAGAGTCGCGCAAAATTACGTCCGCGAGTTTTGCAGTGTTTTCGGTCGAGTGAATCTTGCCGTCGAAGCCGTCCTTGACGAGCTTGGGAATGAAGCCGCAGTGGTCAAGGTGGGCGTGGGTGAGCACAATCGCGCTCAGGTCTTTTGGATCAACCGCGAATGGTTCCCAGTTCTTGAGCCTTAGCTCCTTGAGCCCCTGAAACATTCCTGCGTCTACAAGGACGCGGGTGTCGCCTGCGGTTAGCAGAAAGCGGCTACCGGTAACGGTGCCGGCTGCGCCAAGAAATGTGATTGTCGGTTCGGATTTCCCCATGGTGTTCATGAGTAAAGTCTAGGCTCGGGCTAAGACGCCCTTGGACGCTTCTAGAACCAGCAGGGCACCCAAGCGCACGGTTCTCTGGTCGGTCGCGTCGGCGGTCGCGTCGATCTCGGTGATGTCGATGCTTCGCACATTCTTGCTTCTGGTGACCAAGTTCGCGAAGTTTCGAAGTTCAAACGCGCTGATTCCTCCGGGAGCGCTCGCTGGGCAAGCTGGCACGAAGGCTCGGTCGCACACGTCCACGTCGAAGTCAACGTGCGTGTTTGGTCCAGCGATTTCGAGCGCCTCTGCAATTACGTCTTCGGCACTCCGCCTGGCTAGATCCTCGCGGGAGATTACCGTGATGCCGAACTTTTTCGCTCTGCGCGAGTATTCGGGGGAGTTTGAGAAGTCGTTGATGCCCACTTGGACAATGCGCTTGGGGTCGAAGCCGGCCTCTTCGATGAGTCTTCGAACGGGTGAGCCGTTTGACTTGCCCTCGCGGATGTCGTGGTGGGCGTCGAATGTGATCAGCCCGCCCCGAAGGTGCTTGGCGACCGCGAAGGTTATCGAGTTATCTCCGCCGAGAGCAACGGTGAGCTGGGCCTCAGAGGTGAGCTTTTCAGCCATTGCCGAGGTGGCGTCCTCGTTGTTATCGGGGTCTTCGATATCGCCAAAGTCTCTGGCAATCAGGCCGCTCAAGCTACCGGCCGAACTTTGCAGGCTGTAACGCTGGAGGGCTTCGCGAATGGCTGAAGGGGTTTTGTCGGCACCAGTTGGGGAGATGCTGGTCTTGTGCGCCGGCACACCAAAAAGAGCGATAGCTGGTTTTGTGCCGTCATCGGCGATCAACCAGGCGCTGGCCCTAGGCCAATTGGCATCTTCTTGGCGACTCATACAAAGTAGTCTGCCAGAAGCCTAGGATGGATTTCATGAGCAATGACGCACATTACCCGCTGCATGCGGCGACCGGTTCGACCATCACAGCCCAGGGTTGGCAGCAAGAAGCCGCCATTCGAATGCTGCACAACAACTTGGACCCCGCCGTTGCCGAACACCCCAGAGAACTGGTGGTCTACGGAGGCACTGGTAAGGCGGCTCGCAACTGGGAATCCTTCGACGCGATCGTCAAGACGCTCACTCAGCTCAAGAATGACGAAACCATGTTGGTTCAGTCGGGTAAGCCGGTTGGCGTATTCCAGACCCACGAGTGGGCACCGCGCGTCCTGCTAGCAAACTCAAACCTCGTCGGTGACTGGGCAACCTGGCCCGAGTTCCGACGCCTCGAGCAACTCGGGCTCACCATGTACGGCCAGATGACCGCGGGTTCGTGGATCTACATCGGCACGCAGGGCATCCTTCAGGGCACCTACGAGACATTCGCTGCCGTTGCGGCCAAGCACTTCGGCGGCTCTCTAGCCGGCACCCTTACTCTCACCGGCGGTTGTGGCGGTATGGGTGGGGCTCAGCCACTAGCCGTAACCATGAACGAGGGCACCTGCCTGATCGTGGACATCGATGAGACCAGACTTCGTCGACGCATGCATGACCGCTACCTGGACGAGATTGCAGACAACATCGACGACGCAATCGACCGAGCCGTTGCCGCTAAGACCGCTCGCAAGGCGATTTCGATCGGGCTCGTTGGTAACGCTGCAACAGTCTTTGCCGAGCTGCTCAAGCGCGATGTGCCAATTGACATCGTCACCGACCAAACCTCGGCACACGACCCGCTCTATTACATTCCCGAAGGTGTTGAGGTCGATGACGCCCGTGCGCTCGCCGAAAAGAACCCCGAGGACTTCACCAAGCGCTCAGAAGAAGCCATGGCCAAGCAGGTCGAGGCGATGGTCGGCTTTATGGATAAGGGAGCCGTGGTCTTCGACTACGGAAACTCCATTCGTGACGAAGCCCGCAAGGGTGGCTACTCGCGTGCCTTCGCCTTCCCAGGTTTCATTCCCGCCTTCATTCGCCCGCTGTTTTGCGAGGGCAAGGGCCCGTTCCGATGGGTTGCACTATCGGGCGACAAAAAAGACATCTGGCGCACCGACAAGGCGATTCTTGACCTGTTCCCTGAGAACGATCACCTTCGCCGCTGGATCAACATGGCGCAGGAGCGAGTCGCGTTCCAGGGCTTGCCAGCTCGAATCTGCTGGCTCGGCTATGGTGAGCGTGACAAAGCGGGCGCGGTCTTCAATGACCTAGTCGCTCGTGGCGAGGTCAGCGCTCCAATCGTGATTGGTCGCGACCACCTCGACTGCGGTTCTGTCGCGTCTCCTTATCGCGAGTCCGAGGCAATGCTCGACGGTTCAGATGCAATTGCCGACTGGCCGCTACTCAACGCAATGATTAACATCGCTTCGGGAGCGTCTTGGGTTTCGATTCACCACGGTGGAGGCGTTGGTATCGGGCGCAGCATTCACGCTGGCCAGGTTTCTGTTGCAGATGGCACCGAACTTGCTGCGCAAAAGCTGCAACGGGTGCTCACCAACGACCCTGGCATGGGTGTAATTCGCCACGTGGATGCGGGGTACCCAGAGGCCGTCGAGGTCGCTCGGCACAAGCACGTTCACGTGCCGATGCTCGACACCGAGGAGTAGATGGCTACCGCATTCAGCAACATCGGCTCGCTGGTCACCAATGACCTCGAGTTGGGCCAGGGTCTACTCGGTGAGTTGTCTGATGCTGCCTTTGTTGTTGAAGATGGCCTGATCACCTGGGTTGGCTCGGCGAGTGAACTCTCAGCCACCGATGAACTAGTCGATTGCAGCGGACTCAATGTGATTCCCGGCTTCGTTGACTCTCACGCCCACCTAGCCTTTGCCGGTGACCGCTCGGCAGAATTCTCGAGTCGCATGGCTGGCTTGAGTTACGAGGCTGGCGGAATCAAGACAACCGTTGCGGCCACCCGCGCCGCAAGCGATGATCAACTGCGGCAGCAGATTGCCTCTCGCGTAGCGGAGTTTCGGCGCTCGGGAATTACAACTTTTGAGTCAAAGAGCGGTTACGGGCTAACCGTTGAAGACGAGGCTCGCTTGGTGCGCCTAAACGCTGAGGTAACGAGTGAGAGCACTTTTCTGGGAGCCCACGTTGTTCCTGTGGAGTTCGCCAAAAACCCAGACGACTATGTCGACCTGGTTTGCAACGAGATGATGTTCGCCTCTTCTCCCGCGGCGAAGTGGGTAGATGTTTTTTGTGACCGAGGTGCATTCGATTTCGATCAGTCTGAGCAGGTTCTTCGGGCTGGCAAGGCCGCAGGCTTGCTGCCTAGAATTCACGCAAACCAGCTCGAGCCTGGTCGCGGGGTCGAGCTAGCAGTCAAACTCGACTGTGCCAGCGCAGATCACTGCACCCACCTGAGCGTTCGCGATATCGAGTTGCTGGCCGGTAGCCAGACCGTCGCAACCCTCCTGCCGGGTGCCGAGTTCTCCACTCGCGCCGAATACCCAGACGCCAGAAGGCTCTGGGGAGCGGGAGTGACAGTTGCGATCGCTACCGACTGCAACCCGGGATCTTCGTACACAACCTCAATGGGTTTCTGCATCGCGGTCGCGGTTCGTGACATGCACTTCACCCCAGAGCAAGCGATTTGGTCGGCCACCAAGGGTGGGGCAATGGCTCTGCGTCGCACCGACGTCGGTGGACTCTCGGTGGGCATGCGCGCCGACTTCGTCGTGCTCGACGCACCAAACGCCAGCCACATCGCCTATCGCCCAGGTGTTGACCTGGTCGAGTCCACTTGGATTTCAGGCGAACTAGTTCATCGGAGGAACTCATGACAATCACCATCAATGCAAGCGGAATGACCCAGGACCAAGTCGTGGCTGTGGCTCGAGGCAACGAACAAGTCGCCATCTCAGATTCCGCTCTAGAGGGCATGGCAAAGTCGAGAGCTCGAATCGATGAGCTCGCTGGGGCAGAAACGCCGGTCTACGGCATCTCGACTGGCTTCGGCGCACTGGCCAACCGACACATCGCACCGGCCGACAGAGTGCAGTTGCAAAAGTCTTTGATTCGTTCTCACGCCGCCGGAATCGGAGCAGCGGTCGAGCGGGAGGTCGTCCGTGCTCTGATGCTGTTGAGGTTGAAGACCCTGGCTTCCGGGCGCACTGGAGCCCGCCCCGTAGTGGCTGAGACCATGGCGGCTGTGCTCAATGCCGGCATCACCCCGATCGTTCACGAATTCGGCTCTCTCGGTTGCTCGGGAGACCTCGCGCCACTCGCCCACTGCGCGATGGTGCTCATGGGTGAGGGTCGTGCGGTCGATGCCGCTGGGGTTGAACGCCCAGTTGTCGAACTGCTCGCCGAAGCCGGCATAACTCCGATCGAATTACAAGAAAAAGAAGGGCTCGCGCTAATCAACGGCACCGACGGAATGCTCGGAATGTTGATTCTCGCGATTCACGACCTTCGCAAACTCCTCGATCATGCTGATGTTATTGCGGCGATGAGCGTCGAGGGCTTGATGGGCACCGATCAGGTGTTCAGACCCGAACTACACGAACCACTGCGGCCTCACCCGGGTCAGGCTAAGAGCGCGGCCAACATGTTTGCTGCCCTTGCCGGTTCTGAGATCGTTGCATCACATCGACACGGCGACGACCGAGTTCAAGATGCCTACTCGCTGCGCTGTGCGCCGCAGGTTGCCGGAGCCGTTCGCGACACGGTCGAATACGCCGCACTGGTTGCCACTCGCGAACTAGCCGCCACGGTCGATAATCCGGTGGTCTTGGAGTCTGGCGAGGTCACTTCGAATGGCAACTTCCACGGAGCGCCGGTGGGTTACGTCCTCGACTTTTTGGCAATCGCTGCCACCGACCTCGGTTCGATTTCGGAACGCCGTCTCGACCGCATGCTCGACCGCGCTCGCAACCAGGACCTACCGCCATTCTTAGCCGGCGACGCT
The DNA here is from genome assembly GCA_044372535.1 of Rhodoluna sp. Lineage (GTDB taxonomy): Bacteria > Actinomycetota > Actinomycetes > Actinomycetales > Microbacteriaceae > Rhodoluna. The sequence continues at coordinate 11,068 of JBILRS010000020.1, read as the reverse complement.
GGCGTCGACTCAGGGCTGATGATTGCCCAGTACACAGCCGCCGGGCTGGTCAGCGACTCAAAGCGCCTAGCAGTGCCAGCGAGCGTTGACTCGATTCCTTCGTCAGCGATGCAGGAAGACCACGTTTCGATGGGTTGGCACGCTGCTCGCAAGCTGCGCAAAGTTGTTGACAACCTCCGCTCGATCATCGCAATCGAATACCTCGGGGCCGCTCGCTGCATTGACCTGCGCGCGCCACACAAGCCCGCGAAGGTTACGGGGGAGTACGTTGCAAAATTGCGCAAGGTTGTCGCCGGCCACGGGCCAGACCGTTTCTTAGCCCCAGAGTTAGAGGCTGCGGCAGAGCTGCTTCGCTAGGAATCCAGATGGACGAGTTCACAATCGACGACTACCTTGCCGAGCTGCCGCAGCAGAAACGCGAGACGCTAGAGCTTTTGCGAAACAGAATTCTCGCTGTGATCCCAGAGGCTGAGCAGTGCATCTCTTACGGAATGCCTGCCTTCAGGGTTAGCGGCAAGGTCCTCGCTGGGTTTGCTGCTTTCAAGAACCACTTGGCCTATCTGCCGCACAGCGGGCAGGTGTTCCCGGTACTCGCCGAAGAACTCAAAGATTTTGTTTACACAAACGGCTCGCTGCACTTCGCGCTGGACGAATGCCTAAGCGCAAAACTTGTTGAACGCCTCATCGCCGTGAGGCGAGAGCAGGTCGGGGTTTAGCGCGGCAACTTCAGAGTTACCGCTAGGCCGCCGAGTTTGGATTTACTCAGCACAACTTCGCCCCCGAGGTTCTCGGCGATTCCGGCCATAAGGCTCATTCCGAGCCCGGTGCCACCCGCAGATTTGGAACGCGACGCATCGAAGCGTTTGAAGCTTCGAATGCCTTCGCTGTACGCGGATTTGGGTAGGCCTGGGCCGGCGTCCTCGATCACTAGACGAACGTTGTCACGACCTGTACTTAGCGAAACTCGTACTTCTGCGTTGACCGGGACATAGCGGTTGATGTTCGATGTGACGTTGCTTAGAAAGCGAACTATGAGCTCAGAGTCGGTTTGGAGAGTCACTTCGGCAAGTTTTAGGGCTATCGGCCGCTTCGGGTTCAAGACCTGTAAGTCGGCGAAGGCCTCCTGCACCAAAGAATCAAGCTCTACCTTGGTGAGTTCGGTGGTTCGTCGTTCGCCAAGTCGAGCAAGCAAAAGAAGATCGTTGACCAGCGCGGTCATTTTGTCGACCTCGCGGATAATCTTTTCACTCGCTGCGCTAGCAGTCTTTTTGTCAGCGTTCGGAAGCAACTCGCTGTAGCCCCGAATCACAGTTAGGGGAGTGCGCAACTCATGAGACGCATCACCGATAAAGCTCTCAATCGCCTGTTTGCTTGACTTCTCGGCTTCGATGGCGGCCTTTAGCTTGCCAACCATTTGCCGAAGCGACCTCGAGAGCCCTTCAATCTCGGAGTTGCCTCTTTTGTCGGGGAGCCCTGCCGCTAGGTCGCCGCTGGCGATTCTTAGCGCGGCCGCGTTGATCCTCCTAATCGAACGAAGATCACGCCTGAGCGTCAGCCACACCAGCAGAATCATCGATGCCAGGGTGACCACGTAAATCAACGCCAACCGGGTGAGGTTGGCCCGCAGGTCCTTGTTTGGCTGAGCCGTGGAAGCTTCGAGAATGAGGTAGCCCCCGGAGCTCAGTGCCACGGCGCTCATGAGCCTTTCGCCAATCGCGATTGGTGCTTTGACTCCGCGCTCAAGCTGACTGGGGGTTGGCGCTTTGGTGATCTTGAGCCCGTCGTCGTGAATCAGGCTGATGCGATCACTCGAATCGAGGTAGGCAATTGAGACCGGGGACGCGCTTGCCTGGCCGACAGTGATCGCGTCGGAGAGGGCGTCCATGCTGGTGCCGTCAATAAGAGTCGAATCTTGAACCAGGGTGTTTCGAATTCTAGATATTTCGGTGTCATACGTGAAGAGCACCGCGGTTGATCCGATAGCGCCTGCGCCAACCGTGGCAACAAGCGCTGTCGCTAGATAAACCTTCGTAGTAAGACGCATCAGTCTTCCGTGATTTGGAAGCCTTCACCGCGGATGGTCCGGATCCCAGACCAGGCGTCGGTGTGCAGTTTTCGGCGCAGGTAAGAGATGTAGGTGTCGACAACGGTTGCGCCGGTGGCAAACCCCATGCCCCAGATGTTCTCTAGGAGGTCGCGCTTGCGAACGACCTTGCCCTTGTGCTGAACCAATTCGAGAAGCAATCGATACTCGGTCCTGGTCAGCTCGACATGCTTGCCGTTTAGTTCAACGGCACGTTCGTCATCGATGATCTTGACCGGGCCACACTCGAAGATGTTGGCCGAGCCTTCTAGCCCTCCCGAGCGTTTCAACACTGCGTTCACTCGAAGGATCAGCTCTTGAAGGACGAAGGGCTTCACAAGATAGTCGTCTGCTCCAGCTCTGAAGCCGGTGGTGAGATCCTGTTTATCGGTTCTGGCTGTCAGCACGATCACCGGGGTCTCGTTGCCGCTTTTGCGCAGGCGGTCGAGAAGTTCGAAGCCGTCAATCTTTGGCATGTTGACGTCGGTGACTATCAGAGCGGGTCGTTGCTCACGGACAATCGCCAAGGCGGCCGCGCCATCGTTGGCCATAACTGCCGTGTGACCAGCAATGTTGATCGCATCACAAACCATTTCGGCAAGTGAAACCTCGTCGTCGACTACAAGTATTAGGGCCATACCCCTAGCCAATCAGACCCAGACACTCGAGGCAAATGCCACAAGTTACTCTGACGTGTTTCACAAACTACTCACAGGGAAGATGATGTGAAATAGAGACAAGCGAAAAACCGCTGGAGAGATGGAACAACATGAACAAGTTCGCAAGGGCTACCGTCGCAGCAACATTTACCTTGGCGCTAATCGGAGGTGCTGGCACCTCAGCAATGGCTCACGACAAGAAGCCTGCCTGCCCAACCGCAACCGTGGTGCAGGCCAAGACCCCGGCCGAGTACACCGCACTGACTAACGCTTACCAGCAGTACACCAACGCCACCGAAACCGCATACAACCAAGCAGTCACCGATGCTAACGCTTTGGTGGTAAAAGAAGTCTCGGCTCAAAAGCAGGTACTCCAGGCAGCCAAGGTGGCCGCCATCGCCGCAAAGGTGGCCGTAATGGCAGCCAAGGAAGCAGTCAAGGCTGCCAACGAAGCAGTGAAGGCCGAGCCAACCAATGCTTATAAGAAGGCCGCACTAGACGCCGCCAGGGTAGCTGCCAAAGCAGCCAAAGCCGAAAAAAAGGCAGCTGATGATATCCTCGAAGCGAACCGCAAGCTGCTACGCGCGCAGCACGAAGCCGAAGCGAAGAGCCGCAAAGCGATCCGCGAAGCAACCGAACATCGCTCAGAGCACCTGAAGGGTTGCAAAGCCCCTAAGGCTCCAAAGCCACCAAAGGGCAAGAAGCCTATGAAGGGCTAAGTTTTAAAGCTCGCGAGCGGGGTTACCGATTACGGTGACCCCGTTTGCTACGTCTCGGGTAACAATTGATCCGGCGCCAACTTTGGAATCATCGGCCAAGGTGATGTTGCCGATGACGGCGCTCTGAGCGCCAATCACGACTCTGTTGCCAACGCTTGGGTGTCGCTTGCCAGTTGATCCGCTCTTGGCTCCAAGCGTTACGCCGTGGTAGATCAAGACGTCGTCGCCGATAACGGCAGTTTCGCCGATTACGATACCCATGCCGTGGTCGATGACGAGGCGGCGACCAATTTTCGCAGCGGGGTGAATCTCGACGCCTGTGATCATGCGACCCCAGTAGGACCATACTCGGGCGAGAGTCTTGAGTTTGATGGTCCAAAGAAAGTGAGCCTGGCGATGATTCCAGAGGGCATGTAATCCGGGTGAGGTGAGAATTACCTCTAGAGCGTGTCTTGCTGCTGGGTCGCGCTCTAAGGTCGCTCTAACGTTTTCACCGAAACGGATACTGTGCCCTAACTCTCTTCGATCAGGTCCTTGTATAGAGCGGTCGAAAGATAGCGTTCGCCATACGAGGCGAAAATTACAACAATCTTTTTACCGGCGTTCTCAGGACGGTTCGCGATTTGCGAAGCTCCCCAAGCGGCAGCGCCAGAGGAGATACCTCCAAGGATACCTTCCTCGGCTGCGAGGCGTCTAGCGTATGCAAACGCCTCTTCGCTCGGTGCGTCTAGGACCTCGTCATAGATGGCGGTGTCGAGAACTTCTGGCACGAAGTTTGCGCCGATTCCCTGAATCGGGTGGCCGGCCGGGGTTCCGCCGTTCAGGATTGGCGAGGCTGCAGGCTCTACCGCGATGATCTTGATGTTCGGGTTGAGTTCCTTTAGGGCCTGGCCAACACCGGTGATGGTACCGCCGGTGCCGATGCCAGAAACGAATATGTCAACTTCACCGTTAGTGTCGCGCCAAATCTCGGCTCCGGTGGTTTCGCGGTGAATCTTTGGGCCGGCCGGGTTAGCGAACTGGCGAACTGCCACCGCACCGGTGGTCGCTGAAATCTCTTCTGCCTTCGACACTGCTCCGCGCATACCTTCGGCCGCTGGGGTCAAGACTAGCTCGGCTCCGTAGGCGCGCAGAAGCGTGCGACGCTCTTTGCTCATGCTGTCTGGCATGGTAAGGATCACCTTGTAGCCGCGGGCCGCGCCCACCATAGCCAAGGCGATACCGGTGTTGCCCGAGGTGGCCTCGACAATCGCGCCACCTGGCTTGAGTTCGCCGGATTCTTCGGCGGCATCAACCATCGCGATACCTAGACGGTCTTTGACCGAGGACGAGGGGTTATAAAACTCGAGCTTTGCGTAAACCTCTGCGGCAGCGCCGTCGGTGATTCGGTTCAAGCGAACCAGTGGAGTGTTGCCAAAAGCCTCGGTGATGTCGTTGTAGATAGTCATGTGACAATTTTCCACCTATTTTCAGCTCAGGAGTGAGTGTTTCGCCTTGTTACACCGCTCTAAACTGAAACCATGACTTCCAACTGGATCAACGGAAACCTGGTCGAATCGACGAGCGGTCGAACCTCACCGGTTTTTGACCCCGCGCTCGGCATCGAAACGGGCAAGGTGGGGCTCTCGAGCCGTTCGGAGTTGGATCAGGCTGTTGCCGCGGCCGCGGCGGCGTTTCCCGCCTGGCGAGACGCATCGCTAGCTAAACGCCAGCAGGTGATGTTCGCTTTTCGAGAGCTTTTGAACGCGCGCAAGAGCGAACTAGCCGAGATAATCACTGCCGAACACGGCAAAGTGCTCTCGGACGCCCTGGGCGAAATCACGCGCGGGCAAGAGATCGTGGAGTTTGCCACCGGAATCCCGCACCTCCTGAAGGGTTCTTACACCGAGAATGCCTCAACCGGCGTCGATGTTTACGAGATTCGTCAGCCGCTCGGCGTGGTTGGCATCATCAGTCCGTTCAACTTTCCGGCCATGGTGCCGATGTGGTTCTTCCCGCTGGCTCTAGCCTCTGGGAACACCGTCATCTTGAAGCCTTCCGAGAAGGCTCCTGGCGCAAGCATTTGGATCGCCAAGCTACTCACGGAAGCAGGGCTCCCTGACGGCGTATTCAACGTTGTCCAAGGTGACAAAGAAGCCGTCGATGGCTTGCTAGAGAACCCGGACGTCGCCTCGATTTCGTTCGTTGGATCCACACCAATCGCTAAGTACGTCTACGAAAAGGGAACCGCCAACGGCAAGCGAGTTCAGGCCCTCGGCGGAGCGAAGAACCACATGCTGGTGCTGCCAGATGCCGACCTTGACCTGGTTGCCGACTCGGCCGTCAACGCCGGTTTCGGTTCGGCCGGTGAACGTTGCATGGCAATCTCGGTTTTAGTTGCCGTCGAACCTGTGGCAGACAAGCTGATTCCAAAGATCGTTTCGCGCATGGAGACCCTGCGCACTGGCGATGGCCGCCGCGGTTGCGACATGGGGCCGCTTGTCACTCGCGAGCACCGAGACAAAGTCGCCAGCTACATCGAAATTGCTGCCCAAGATGGCGCAAACGTTGTTGTTGACGGCCGAAACGTTCAGCCAGACGGCGAAGCTGGTGGTTTCTGGCTCGGCCCGACCCTTATCGACAATGTGCCGACCACGTCCAAGGTTTACACCGAAGAGATCTTCGGTCCGGTTCTTTCGGTGGTTCGAGTTGGCAGTTACGACGAAGGTTTGCAGCTGATCAACTCGGGCGCTTTCGGCAACGGAACAGCGATCTTCACGAACGATGGTGGAGCCGCTAGAAGGTTCCAAAACGAGGTCCAGGTTGGCATGGTGGGTATCAACGTGCCGATTCCGGTGCCGGTTGCCTACTACTCATTCGGTGGCTGGAAGAACTCGCTATTCGGTGACACCAAGGCTCACGGAGTTGAAGGGGTCCACTTCTTCACTCGCGGCAAGGCGGTGACCTCGCGCTGGCTCGACCCGAGCCACGGTGGAATCAACCTAGGATTTCCGCAGAACTAAGTTCGTGTAGTCGGCCGTTGGTAGCCAAAACCGAGGACGTGCTGTCGGTCAACTCGCCGTTTAGAGCGGTGATGCGCCCGCCGGCTTGTTCGACAATCGGCACCAGAGCAGCGATGTCGTAAATCTTCAGGTCATGTTCAGCAACGATATCTAGCGAGCCCTCAGCGAGGAGCATGTAACTCCAAAAGTCACCGTAGGCGCGGGTGCGCCAAACCTTGCGACTCATCTCGAGAAGGCCATTCAAGAGCCCAGAGGCGTCCCAAAGTTTTAGGTTGTTGTAACTGAGTGATGCATCCTCGAGCGTTTCGATCTTCGAGACCTGCAGGTGGCGGATGCTGCCATCGAGGTCGCGAGTCTTGGCGCCCTCGCCCGGCGAACCCCACCAGCGCCTGCCGAGTGCGGGTGCTGAAACCACCGATAGAACAGGTTTTCCGTCAATCGATAGGGCGATGAGGGTGGCCCAAACCGGCACACCTCGCATGAAGTTTGCGGTGCCGTCGATCGGGTCGATGATCCAGACCCGGTTATTGCCCTCGCTCGTTCCAAATTCTTCGCCGATCAATCCGTCGGCAGGTCGGGCTTCGGCAAGTTTGGCCTTGATGGCCAGTTCGGCTGCTCTGTCGGCGTCGGTGACCTCGGTGCGGTCCGGCTTCTTTTCAACCAGCAAGTCTTGGGCCATGAAGCGTTGCAGGGTGATCGCGTCGGCAATGTCGGCCAGCTCTTGGGCGAGCAGTAGGTCGTCTGTGTAAGTCACGTTTAGAGGTTACCCGCCGAAGAAAGCGAACTCATGAGTCGTCGAAGCGAGTCAAGTCGGCCAGCGGAAACCTCGCCGGCAGTCACGGCTTCGTCCAGGGCGCAGTCGGGGGAGCCCTCTAGGTGGCTGCAGTCTCGCGGGCACTCCTCGGCGAGGCGGCTGAGGTCTTCGAAGGACTTGAGGAGGTTTTCGGGTTTGACGTGACCTAGCCCGAATGAGCGAACGCCCGGGGTGTCGATGATCCAACCCTCGGGTAACTTGATCGCTCTAGCAGAAGACGACGTGTGTCGACCACGACCGGTGACCTCGTTCACAACACCGGTTGCCCTGAAAGTGCCTGGCACTAGGTCATTCACGAGCGTGGACTTGCCCACGCCGGAGTGGCCGACCATTACGGTCATGTTGTTTGCCAGAAGGGCGTGTATAGCCTCTAGGTTTGGGTCATCGGAGCGGGTTTCGACTACCGGAATGCTCAGGCCTTCGAAGTTTTTGAGGAATTCCTCGGTAGAAGCCAGATCTGTCTTGGTGATGATGAGTATCGGTTTGAGGCCAGCGTCAAAGGCCGCAGCCAGGTAGCGGTCAACCAATCGAGTGCGGGGTTCTGGGTTTGCGATCGACACTACGATCGCCATCTGCGTGGCATTGGCGACTATGACACGCTCAACGACATCGCTGTCGTCGGCGCTGCGTCTCAAGAGAGACTTGCGTTCCTCAACGCGCACGATTCGCGAAAGAGCGCCCTGGGTGTCGGAGGTGTCGCCGGCGAGGGCAACAACGTCGCCAACCACAGCGCCATCCTTGCGCAGCTCTTTACCCATGGTTGCGGTAACCGACCTGCCGTCTGGCAGCAAAACGTGATATCGACCAAGGTCTACACCGGTCACCATACCGACGGGTGCGTCTTTGTAACTCGGGCGGTTCTTTGTGCGCGGCTTATTACCCTTTGGGTTCGGGCGAATACGAATATCTGATTCGTCAAGGTCGTGCCCGTTGTCTTCGGGCTCGTAAAGCCAACTCACGAGTTACCGAGCATCTGGTTCCAGAGACCTGTGAAGTTGGGCATTGTTTTGGCGGTCGTGCCGATGTTTTCAATCACGATGCCAGGCACGCGGAGTCCGATGATTGCTCCGGTAGTTGCCATTCGGTGATCCTCGTAGGTGCGCCAAAGGCCGCCGTGAAGCTCATTCGAAGGCTCTATCAGAAGGCCGTCCTCGGTTTCCTGGCAGTTGCCACCGATTCGGTTGATTTCAGTCGCCAACGCGGCCAAGCGATCGGTCTCGTGCCCGCGCAGGTGGGCGATACCGCGAAGGCGGCTTGGGCTTGTGGCAAGGGTTGCCAGGCCGGCGATGACCGGAGCCAGTTCGCCGCCGATCGAAAGGTCGATGTCGATTCCTTTGATTTCACCGCTGCCCGTCAAGGTGAGCCCACGCTCGTCGCGAACGATGCCGGCACCCATTTGCTGGAGGATTCCGTCGAACTCATCACCGACCTGAGTAGTGACGGTCGGCCAGCCTGAGATGGTCACAGAACCACCCGCAACCAGTGCTGCGGCTAGAAATGGTCCAGCGTTTGAAAGATCGGGCTCGATCTCTTTAGCGCCACCGGCAATCGGTCCGGGCTCAACGCGCCAGACGCAGGGCTCCGGCTCAGAAACCGCTACACCGCGCTCTCGCAGGCATTGCAGAGTCATCTCGATGTGCGGCATCGATGGCAGGTGGTCGCCTTCATGACGCAGGGTGAGTCCGTTTTTGAACCTAGCGGCCGCCAACAGTAGCCCAGAGACAAACTGGCTCGAACTCGATGCATCGATGGTGATTTCGCCGCCGTCAACGAAACCGTTGCCGACAACCGTGAAAGGAAGTGAACCGTCGAGATTCGCGACTTCCGCGCCGAGAGCTCGCAGGCTATCGATGGTCGTCTTCATCGGCCTGCGCCGGGCTGCCGCATCGCCGTCGAAGTTGACGGTTCCGCGGTTCAGCGCTGCCAAAGGTGGCACAAACCGCATGACGGTGCCGGCCAAACCGCAGTCAATCGAAGAATCACCTTCGAGGCTGGCCGGGTAGATCTTCGGAGAGGTGGTTTCGCCGTTCTCAATACGAGCACCCAGCGAGGTTAGTGCCGCGATCATTAGGGCGCTGTCGCGAGAAACCAAGGCCCCGGTGAGTTGCGTTGGTTCGGCTGCCAGGGCAGAAAGAACCAGTTCACGGTTGGTCAGCGACTTAGAGCCAGGCAGTTCAATCGTTGCCGCGAGCGCGCGGGTCGCCACCGGCGCTTCGAAGTCTGCGGAATAAAGGTCTGAACTCATGTGTTACCAAATTACCAGCAAGAATAAGGAGCTCATTGACCATTACTTTCGTCTATAGCGATTCGGGCCTAAACTCGGCTTTGATGACTGACAACGTTGTACCCCGAGAAGCCGAAGCCAAACGCATCCAGTTTGAAGAGCAGGCAATACCTTTCACCGCATACCTCTACTCGGTAGCGCTCAACAAGACCAAGGGCAATTACTACGACGCAGAAGACCTGGTTCAAGAGACATTCATCAAGGCATTCAAGGCCTGGCACCAGTTTCAGCAGGGCACCGAGCTAAAGTATTGGCTCTCGACGATCCTGCAGAACACTTTCATCAACAAGTACAACAAGAAGAAAAAAGACAAGGCCATCGATGGCCTCGATGAACTAGAGGACTACCAACTCGGCTCTGCAGAGAGCATGAGCGCCGTCAAGGAGCTTTCGGCGGAGTCCGCAGCTCTGAGAAACCTCTCATCCAAAGAGGTAAACGAAGCCATGCACTCACTCGCCGAAGAGTTTCGATCGGTGGTGTTCATGGCAATCGTTCAAGAGATGTCCTACGCCGACATCGCTGCCGAACTGGAGATCCCTATCGGCACAGTTATGAGTCGTTTGCACCGTGGCAAAGGAAAACTAAAGGTTCTGCTGGCGGAGTACGCCAGGGCAGAGGGTTACAAATTGGAAGGCAAGAACTAATGGCTGCGCTAGAGATGAACTGCGAAGAGACAAAAAAGCATGTTCACGAATTTCTTCAGAAGGAACTGACAGACCAAGAACTGGACGCGATCACCGCTCACATCGCCAACTGCGACCACTGTGAGTGGGAGTACGACTTTGAAGCTGCCCTGACCGACGTTGTGAAGGTTTCTTGCAGCGAAACACCGGCAGACGAGATTGCTGAAAAGATTCTTGCCAAGCTTCGGTCAATCGACTTGACCGACATTAAGCACTAGCCCTCGGCTACGCCCAACCACTCGTTCCAGCCTCGGTTCAGCACTAGCCAGGCAATCAACCCGTGACCAACCTGGCCGGGAATCCCGTTTGAGGATTCGGCCATTTCATTTCTCCAGCCTTCATGCTCGACGAGGGGCTTGAAGCAATCAACGAATGGGATCTGGCGGCGGGTCGCAACGTCTTCGAAACCCCAGGCGAGATGCTCGATTTCTGGGTTCTGGTCTTCAATGCGGCTAGGCACCGGACCAATCACAAATGTTTCGATTTGGCGCTTTCTGGCTTCATCCAGGATTGTCGCGAGATTGAGTCGGCTGCGCGAAATCGAAATTCCTGCGGCTGGGTCCGTGTTGCCGAGGGCTATCACAAGTCGCACCTCGTCGGCGCCAGCTAGGCGGCGTTCGACCTCCGGCCACCAGCGTTCACCCAGTTGAGCGGTGGTTTCGCTCGGTACCGGCAGCGCCATGACTTCGACAGTTTGCTCATCGCTAAACGAGCGCGAAAGAACTCGACCGAGCCAGCCCAAACCTCGAGGGTCACCGCTCGGGCTAATCAAAAGATCGCCCAAGACGATTACGCGCACGATTTTGGTAGCCATAACTAGGCGT
>JBILRS010000105.1:0-2933 GCA_044372535.1 Rhodoluna sp. | reverse complement strand
TCTGAGTCTACCTCAGATGCCTATTCGGGTGAAGAGGCTACTGGTTCCTTGCCAGGCCGCCATACGCTGGTTTCTTTGCCAGTGTGGTTGCGTCTCTGGTAGAGGAAGATGGCGAGACCTAGCAGCGCAGCGAAGATTGCCGACCACTGGTTGGTGCGAAGCCCCATAAAGTAATCGCTCGGGTCAATGCGCAGACCCTCGATCCAGAACCTTCCGGCCGAGTAGTACATCAGGTAGAGCGCGAATAGCTTGCCCCAACGCAGATCGAAGCGCTTGTCGAGTAGAAGTAGCAGCGCAAAACCGACAACGTTCCATATCAATTCATACGCAAAGGTCGGCAGAAAGAGTGTGTCTGGAGGCATGTCTGCCGGAACCGCTGGGTTCGGCAGCGAGATCTCCAAGCCCCAAGGAAGGGTCGTTGGCAGTCCGAAGAGCTCTTGGTTGAAGTAGTTACCCATTCGACCGATTCCCTGTGCTAGAAGCACTCCGGGGGCAATTACGTCTAGGAATGAGGTCAGGCGGATTCCGGCCATGCGAGCACCGATGGCAGCGCCTAGAAGACCAAAGATGAGGGCTCCGTAAATCGCTAGCCCGCCCTTCCAGATGTACAGAGCTTCGATAGGGTCCTTACCTTCGCCGAAGTAGTCTCCGGTGTGGGTTAGAACGTGGAAGATTCGGCCGCCGATGATTCCAAAGGGAACGGCCCAAATTGCGATGTCCAAGACCAGGCCACCCTCTGCGCCTCGAGCCCTAAGTCTTGCGCTACCGATTAGGAGCGCAGCAACGATACCCGCGAGGATGAACAGTGCGTAGAAGTGCACTTGGAATCCTGCGATCTCAAAACTACTAATTGAAGGGCTGGGAATGCTCAGGTATTGCATCGATCTCCTTGGTTACTTGTTCAATCCTGCCACCAGTTCGCGAACTTTATTCGCTAGTGCGGCTATGCCTCCAGATTGGAAGGCTCGAACGAAAACAGAGCCAACTATCGCGCCATCGGCGTAGTCATTAACTTCTCGAGCCTGCTCGCCTGTGGAGACGCCGATTCCAACCGCAACAAACTTGTCTGGGTCGGCCTTTCTAACCTTGCCAACTACTCCCCTAGCAAGTTCGTCAAGGTCTTCACGAACCCCGGTGATGCCCATAGTTGAGACGGCGTAAACGAATCCGCGTGAAAGCTCAGTAGCAGTAGCGGCGCGACTATCGGTTGACGAGGGGGCAACCAGGAAAACTCGGTCAAGGCCCAGTTCGTCAGAGATCTTTAGCCATTCGCCCGCTTCATCGGGAATCAGATCTGGCGTAATCAGCCCTGCGGCTCCACTCGCGACAAGCTCTCTAGCAAATCGCTCGACTCCGTACTGGAGAACCGGGTTCCAATAGGTCATAACTAGCACGGGGGTTGAGGTCTTCGAGGTGATCTCTTGAACCGCGCCAAAAAGCTGATTTAGCTTGAATCCGTTTTCGAGCGCGAGCTCTGTTGCCTGTTGAATTACCAAGCCATCCATCACTGGGTCGCTGTATGGAACACCGAACTCGAGGACGTCGATTCCGGCCTCACACATTGCCAACGCGGCATCAACCGATTCCGGGAGTGTTGGGAAGCCGGCCGGAAAGTAGCCGATTAGCTTATCGCCCGGAGTTCTGAGTACGTCCTCGGTTTTACTCACGAGGTTTTCCCTATCAAACCGAAGTACTTCGCGGCTGTTTCCATGTCTTTGTCACCGCGTCCGCTGAGGTTAACCAGAATCGAAGCGCTGGGGCCAAGCTCCTTGCCAAGCTTGATTACTCCCGCCATGGCGTGAGCTGTCTCGATGGCGGGAATGATGCCCTCGGTCTGACTTAGCAGACGAAGAGCGTCCATAGCCTCAACATCGCTAATCCCAAAGTACTCCGCCCGACCGAGATCCTTTAGCCAGGAATGCTCCGGGCCGACACCTGGGTAATCCAGGCCGGCGCTGATGGAATGGCTCTCAATGGTCTGTCCGTCTTCATCTTGCAGAAGGTAGCTTCTCGCTCCGTGCAAGACTCCCGGTTTTCCGAAGCTCAGAGTGGCTGCGTGGCGATCGGTGTCCATGCCATCGCCTGCGGCCTCGAAACCAACTAGTCTCACGTTTTCGTCGTCCAGGAAGGCGTGGAAGATGCCGATGGCGTTGGAGCCTCCACCCACGCAGGCAGCCACGGCCGTCGGCAAACCGCCAAAGTCGCGAATCATCTGCTCTCTAGATTCGTTGCCGATCACAGAGTGGAAGTCGCGCACCATTTCAGGAAACGGATGCGGACCCGCGACAGTGCCCAAGAGGTAGTGCGTTGAATCAACGTTGGTCACCCAGTCGCGCAGTGCCTCGTTGATCGCGTCCTTGAGGGTGCGACTGCCGGTTTTAACCGGCACAACCTCGGCGCCGAGGAGTCTCATGCGGGCCACGTTCAGTGCCTGACGCTCGGTGTCGATCTCACCCATGTAGACGACGCAGTCGAGCCCGAAAAGCGCTGCAGCTGTTGCGCTGGCAACTCCGTGCTGACCGGCACCGGTCTCGGCGATGATCCGCTTCTTGCCCATCCGCTTAGCCAGCAGAGCCTGGCCTAGGACGTTGTTGATCTTGTGTGATCCGGTGTGGTTCAAGTCTTCGCGCTTTAGCAAAATGCGAGCCCCACCCGCGTATTCGGCGAATCGCTTGGCCTCGGTGATGATCGATGGTCGCCCGGTGTAGTTCTTGTGGAGTTCAGCGAGCTCCGCCTTGAAGGTGGGGTCTGACTTTGCGGCTCGGTAAGTAGCCTCTAGCTCATCTAGAGCAGCAATAAGTGACTCGGGTACGAAACGACCACCGAACTCGCCGAAACGGCCCGCTTCAGATGGTTCGGACATAATTGATTGCTCTGAAATCGACACTTCACTCCTCACAACAGACTCTCTATGTTCGCACTCCAAGTTGGAA
>JBILRS010000019.1:0-19069 GCA_044372535.1 Rhodoluna sp. | reverse complement strand
GCGAGTGGAAGAAACTCGCCACCGTTGGCGTAGGTGTTTCGGTTATTGGCATTCTTCGAACTTCGAGACAGATCGGCCTGCCACTTTGGGCAATCAGCATCGGGATCCCAGCTGCCGAGGCGGCGTTTTACATAGGCTTGGCAAACGCACTCGACTTTGCACTGTTTTACGCATCCGGAGCGATTATGGATCGATTCGGTAGGCGTTGGGCGGCTGTTCCGACCGCTGTCGGCCTTGGAGTTGCGCACCTTTTGGTCGCCTTCGCATTCGACTCCCCCACATTCTTGGCGGTTGCCATTCTTATGGCGGTAGTTAACGGTGTCGGTAGCGGTGTGATTTTGGTTCTCGGCTCGGACCTATCGCCTGCCGATGCGCGAAACGAATTCTTGGCTTCTTACCGACTCTTGACCGACGCCGCGGTGGCTGGGGCTGGCCCGCTGCTCGTTGGCGTTGCCGCCCTGGTAACGCTTGGCCCAGCAATGGCCATCTTCGGCTGGTTCGGCTTCGGTGGCGCTTGGCTGCTCTGGAAGTACATTCCGCGCTATAGCCCTAAGCCGGTCAAAAGATAACTCTTGCCTTTGCCTCGTCACAAACGAGAGAACTCGGGTGAATTCCGAGGGGCGAGTTCCAATCCAAGCAAACCTTTGCGGTGAAGGTCTTGCCATCGTTGCTGGTCACATTCACAGATGAAACTCCAACAAGCTCCCCAAGCACTGCGGTTGAGTAATCGAGTCCTATTACGGGAGGGATGCCAGCGGTCTCTCTGGCGATGTACAAGGCAGCAAACCGGGCATCACTGAGGGCTCTACTGCGCAGCAAGAGTAGGCTTTGGAGCTCCGAAAACGTGAAGATTGTTGCCAGCAGTAACGAGGCAAGGCCAATGATCAACGGAAGCGTTGACCCACGCTCGGCCTTCAAGTTATCTGCTTCGCTGTGGCAACGGCCCCACCGAGTTTCGCCACGATTAGCACGCAACAACCAGTTCTACTCGCCTCAACCTCAAGCCCCGGGTGCTCGATGCGCAACTCGTCAGAGAGCAGTTGGAATGCTACCGAGTCTTTTGCATAGGCTCGGGCCAGTTGCGCAGCCGCGCTTGTAACTTGTTGTTTGGCAAGGAATGCCACGGCACTCTCGGAGGCAAACGACGCTAGTGGTGCAAAGACAAGAATTGCGAAGGCGACAAACTCAATCGTTGCATTGCCGCGCTCGGCGCTAAAGCTCCTCGACGGCATAGCCAGTTGCCTCCAACTCGATACCCGCGACAGAAATCATCGACACTCGCACGATTTTTAGACCAGATGCATCAGCTACGCTCGCAGTCGCACCAGGCAAGCCGAGTTTGTTGAGCACGACAGCGGCGATCGATTCAACTTCGATCTCGGTTACGTCGGCTCGCGCTACCCGCTCGGCGATGACTGCGGCTGCGGCGGTTAGTTGGCTTTTTTGAAAACCGAGAAGTGGCACCGCCAGTGCGGCTGTGAAGCTCAACAATAAAGGACCCGCAATGAGCGCGAACTGCGCGGGCGCAGAACCCTCAGAATGTCGAAACACGACTCAGCGAGTTGCCGAACAGATTCGTGAGGGCTGGTCCGGCGGCAGACCAGAGAACAATGACCAACCCAGCGGTCATCAGTGTTATCAAAACCCAACCGGGGACATCGCCGCGTTCGTCTGACAATTTACTCATTACGTTCCTTCCAGTGGGATATTTAGGATTTGCATGCTTGGGTAAAGGGCGAAAACCACCGTTACGGGCAGGATCAGAAAGACCAAGGGCAGAAGCATCTTTGTTTCACTTGCGGTTGAGCGGGCCAACCTCTCGGTTGCCACCTGCTGACGAAGAGAAGCAGACAGGTCATCCAACTGCTCAGCGAGCCCTGATCCAAGTTCGCTTGAAATGTGCAGCTTGTTGAGCAACTCCTCAACCGGTGGAGACTTGCTACCGCTAGCGGCTTCACTGAGAGTTCGCGCGGTTGGAGCACCCAGGTCAATCGCAGACATCACTTGCCTCAGATAGTCAGCGACGCGGCCGGAGGCACTGACCAGTGCAAGCTCTAGAGCGGCAGCAACTGTTAGCCCGCCTCGGAGCCCAAGAGCGATCACAGAAGCGATAACAGCGACTTCACCGGCGTCGGTGTTAACCCTTCGTCGCATAGACCCGCACCTCCTCGCGCTGGCGCCCGAGCAGAACGATCAAACTGAAGGCGCAGACGCAAATCACTAGGCCGCCGAGCAGAATCGCGATGCCCGCGCTGTTTTCGAAACTGGTTGCGCTCTCTGGTCGCCCCAACAGAAGAGCTAGGAGGACCCAGGGGGCTGAGACTCCAAGTTTCGCGACAGTTAGGCTCGCCAAATTCTTCGATTTCACCTGCGCTTCGGCGGCGTTCCAGGCGCGACAAGACTTGGCATAGGTTTTCAAGACGCCGACTAAGCCGGCACCACCAAACTTCTCGTTGAGGGTCAGAATCTGAACAAATTCGTCAACTTGAGCGTTTTCGAAACTGGCACGCAGTTCATGCAGGGCATCGGCGAGCCTCCTTCTCTTCAGCGTGTCCTCGAAAGGCTGCAGACCCCTTTGCAAGTTAGACGGAGCACGAGCAACGGCAAGCTCGAACGCCTCAACTCGAGATGAGCCTGCAGCAATTGAAGAGATCACCGATTCAACGAAGGCCGGCCAAGCCTCTCTTTCACGCACGCGCCTAATCTGCGAGCGGTTAGCTCTGAAACCGAGGACGAGTGAAGCTAGTGCAAAGATGCAAGCGAGCGTCAGCACCCATTGCGGGCTAAGCGACATCAGCGACCCCCAACTGACCATCAACCCAGGTCACTCTCACAAGTTGCTTGACGCGACGACGACCGCTCGGCTCGGTTTCACAGTGTGCGATGAGACCCACGGTCGAACCGATCACAAACTTCACAAACTCAATCGGCACGCGCACTCCACTCAGCAGCGGAAGAGTCATCAACTTTGTTAGAGCATGCTCGGCGCTATTTGAGTGAACCGTGCAGAGAGCGGGTATTCCAGAGTTCAGTGCGACCAAGAGTTCAACTGCCTCGGCACCCCTGACTTCTCCGACGACTAGTCGACTCGGACGCATCCGAAGCGCCTCACGAATCAACCGACGCATGTCTATTTCGCCTTCTCCCTCAAGCGAAGCCGGGCGGGTTTGCATGGCCACCCAGTCGGGGTTCTTGATTGCGATCTCAAAGGTGTCTTCGACCGAAACGATGCGCTCTGAGGTCGGGAGCGACCTGAGTAGAGCGCAGAGCAGGGTGGTCTTACCCGCCGCAGTGGAACCGGAGACTATTACCGTTTCACCTCGAGCCAAGGCGGCAACCAATGCCAGCCTTTGTTCTTCGCGCAATACGCCTGATTCGGTTAGCGAATCGAGAGTTGCTTGGTTTTCGACATAGCGGCGAATGTTGAAACTTATGTGCCGTCTGGTCACATCTGGTATCACGACATGAAGACGCGACCCGTCTTCCAGTGGAGCGTCAAC
Organism: Rhodoluna sp.; assembly: GCA_044372535.1. Lineage (GTDB taxonomy): Bacteria > Actinomycetota > Actinomycetes > Actinomycetales > Microbacteriaceae > Rhodoluna. Next base: position 15,569 of record JBILRS010000019.1, on the reverse strand, counting down.
AAATGGGGTCGAACGGTCTATTCGCCTGCCAATTGACCTAAGCATGCGGTCGATTGCCACCTCGACCTGCTCTGTCGAGAACTCGATTTCTAGAGACTCGACCTTGCCTCGTTTGCAGACGAACAGTCGGTTTGGTTCGTTCATCCAGAGCTCTTCAACCTCTGGGTCAGCGAGAAACGGTTCGAGTTCGCCAAAGCCCAGAAGCCCAGCTTGCGTTCGGGCGATCAATTCGCCTTCGGCTACAACGGCTTCGCTCTCTGCAAGTTCGTCCAAGGTTTTTGCTACCGCGGCACCCACATCGAGCCCTTGACCCAGGGCAATTGCTCTAGCCCGCTCGCCAACTCGCTTCAACAGTGTCTCCATGGTGCGTAGAGCATTTCAGAATTTTTCTTACCCCAGCGGATTTATACACAGGCAAGGTTTGCTACAATTAGAAGGCTGCGCGGGAGTGGCGAAATTGGCAGACGCACTAGATTTAGGTTCTAGCGCTTAATAGGCGTGTGGGTTCAAGTCCCACCTTCCGCACCAAGGCAAACATCAGGACTCAGTTAGCTGGGTCCTTTTGTTATTTAACGAGCTTTAGCGATGCTCCGATGTCCAGAATTCCAGCACCGCACCTCTGGGTGCTTGAGCCCACAGTCAAAGCGCACTGGCTTCCCGGTTTGAACTTTTTTACACCCGCCCGGAGCAACTCCCAAACCAGGTCGGGGGTCATCTCGGCACTCTTGGCGTAGAGCAATGCCACGGCCCCCGAAACCAGCGGAGTGGCCATCGAGGTCCCCATGTTGAAGGCATAGGTCTCGGTTGCGGGGATTGTGCTTCCTGTGTTGAAGGTCGAGAGCAGCATCCCCTGTGACGCCGCGGGTGTGCCCTGAGTGGTTCGATCGTCACCGCCAGGTGCCGAGATGTCGACGCCGACGCCGTAGTTGGAGTAATAGGCGGCAGTGCCGGACCCGTTAGTCGCTCCCACAGTTATCGAGCCGAAGCAGTTGCCGGGGTATGAATTGAGCGAAAGCATCGGGTTATTGCTGGCATCGCCGTTACCGGCAGCGGTCAAGATGGTGACGCCACGAGCAATCGCGGCCGTAAATGCTGCCTGTAGCGGTGCATCACAGTTCGTTGCCAGGGCTGTTCCCATTGAGATGTTTACGACCTTGGCTGGAGTTGCGTTTAGCGGCACCCCACTGACAACTCCTCCCGAAGCCCAGGTGACGGCTGCCACCAGATCAGAAGACTTGCCGCCTAAGCCTCCCAGGGCACGTACCGGTTGAATTTTCACCCCTGGGGCTACGCCAGTGATACCCGAACCATTTGCGGCGGCTCCAATCAAACCGGCTACATGGGTGCCGTGCCAGGTAGACGAAGATACCGGGTTCGTGCTGAAGTTTCCAGGGTCGCTCGCATCGGCGTCCCAGCCATCGCCATCGTTTGGATTCTGGCCTTGAGAGACGAAGTCATAGCCGGGCACAACCTGCGAGTCGAGATCCGCGTGGCTGGTGATCCCGGTGTCGACCACTGCGACCACAACTTGGTTTTCGTAGGCGGCGGGAAGCTGCGACCAGGCCGCCGGCGCATTGATGCCGTAATCGCCGTATAGATACCACTGCTGGTAGAAGTAAGGGTCGCGGGGTCGCAGCGCCACAAGACTGCTCGAGGAGCCTCTCGAGTTCGTCGCCGTCACTCTTAGTGAATAGTTTGAATCGGCCGAAAAACCGGTCAGCTGGCAGGTAGTCGAGGTAGTCACGCAGCTCAGGGTTGGTTTACCGGGAGCAGTTGCAGTAAGCCGATAGCTAACCGGTAACCCACCACGCTCGGCGAGAGTTAGCTGAGTCCACTTTGGCTTGGTGATTTGGTCGTCTGAATATCCGTTGAGGCGGGGAGCAATCGGTTTAGCGGTTGGAGTCAGCCCAACCGACTTTGAAGGTAGCCCGTACTTGATCGCAGTCCCGACCTTGGTGATGGCCTTGACGATGATTCGAGTCGAACTCCCTGCCACCAACCCAGTGGTTAGGTAAGCGAAGCGAGCCTTAGCGCTTACGACAGTGGTTGCCAAGGAGTAACTGGAACCGTTGAGACTCCTCCAGATTTGAAATCCAGCAAGCTTGCCGCCGTTCAATGTCTTGGGCGCCAACCACGAAACCTTGACGCGTGCTGTGGTCGGTGCGCTGGAAACCCAGGCGTCATTGAGTTTGACGCTCAAAGGTGCACTCGAAGCCTTGAACACGGTGCCCAAGGCTACGGCGAGCTGTTCTTGGCTGCGGGCCGCGACCGACTGTGGCGAGATCAAGAAATCGAAGTCGATATCGACAGATTGGATTCTCGGGTCGCGCTCTAAGGCGGCGACTATGCGACGGGCTGAATTCTCGTTCATAGGTGAGTCGAAGTCCAAAGCCCTGAAACCGTTACCGATATCTCGACTTTGAGAGAGGTTTACTCCAGCAAAGTTTTCACCGGTTGGCTCGCCGTTGGGTGCAATTGGGGTAACGCCCTCAATGTACTTCACCATCAGACCAACAGCATTTGCTAGACCTGATTGCTTTTCGGTCGCCTGCGCTGGTGAGCCAGCAAAAGCTAGTGCAGCGATTGCTACGGCGAGCAGAGCCGAGATTTTCTTCATGAAGTTACAGGGACTTCTGCATCAAAACGGTTCCGAGCCAACGACCAAACTTGAAGCCGACCTTGCCCAGGTGCCCCTGATGTTTGAAACCGAAGGACGCGTGCAGCGCGATCGAAGACTCTGCGCCCTTGTCAGAGATCACGGCGACAATTTCTTTCACGCCGGCGGCCTTGGATTGCTCTATGAGGGTCTTCAACAACTTGGTGCCGACTCGCTTGCCAGTGGCGGCTGGTCTCAGGTAAATGCTGTTTTCTACCGTGCGCTTATAGGCCGCCTTCTGGCGCCACGGCGCAACGTAAGCGAAGCCAAGGGTTTGACCACCGGGGCTAATTGCAACGATGAACGGCAACCCGAGACCCTTGATCCAATTGAACTTGTCGCGCCACTCTTGGATTGGCATCGGCTCCAAATCGAAGGTGACCACCGAGTTTCGAACGTAGTAGTTGTAAATCTCAATGATCTGAATCAGGTCGTCCTCGGTTGCTTCGCGAATCTGGAGCTCACCCTCGGGCTCGGCAGGCTTATTGCGGTTTTTGCGCACCAACCGCCAACGCGACTCTGAATCAAGAGGCATTTAGCACGACCAATCCACTGGGACTCTGCCGACACTGCGCAGGGCTGTGTTGGCTTTCGAGAAGGGCTTGGATCCAAAGAAGCCTCGCCTTGCCGAGAGCGGGCTCGGGTGAGCGCTCTTAACTATTTGAGCAGAACCGAGCAAGGGTTCCAAGGTTTGCGCCTCTTTTCCCCAGAGAATCACAACAAGTTTTTGGCCGAGACGTTGAGCCAAAGCAGCCACGGCGCGGTCTGTGAAGTCAGCCCAGCCAAGGTCCATGTGCCCGCCCGCTTGCCCGACCGGAACCGTTAGGTGGCGGTTCAAAAGCATTACGCCCTCGGGGAGCCAGCGGCTGAGATCGCCGTTGTTGCTAACCGTCTTGCCGAGGTCATCGCGAAGCTCAATCAGGATGTTCTGGAGGGAACGTGGCAGTGGCTCGGTGCCGTTTTCGACAGCGAAGGAGAGCCCGACGGCGTGGCCCCGAGTTGGGTATGGGTCTTGACCTACGATCAGGACTTTAACATCGTCCATGCTGTTTTGAAAAGCACGCATCACGCGCTGCTCCATCGGCGAGTAATTCTTCGCTGAAATTAGCTTCATTTCGAGCAACAGCAACTGATCACGCGTGTCGGCCAGCGCGTGTTGCCAGGTTGGGTGCATTTGCTCGAAGAACATATCTCTAGCGTAAAAGGTTTCGGGTACTTGATACGCTGACTCTCGTATCTAACGAAGGAGTTCGAGTGATTACCCGCGACTTTGCCGACGAGGCTGCCAGTTACCAAACTGTTTTGACCCAGATTCGACGAGACCTGCACCAGATCCCTGAGTTTGGCATTGAGTTGCCAAAGACTCGCGAACGCATTCTGGCTTCGATTCACGGACTTGGCGAGATTCACCTTAGTGAGCGCCAATCAAGCATCGTGCTCCACATCAAGGGAGCCATGCCCGGCCCGACAGTGCTGCTGCGTGCCGACATGGACGCCCTCGCCGTCACCGAAGCGACAGGCTTAGATTTCGCGTCAACCAACGGTTACATGCACGCCTGCGGTCACGATCTGCACATGGCCATCGGAATCGGCGCAGCGCACCTGATTGCCACTCACAAAGACAAGCTAAAGGGTGATGTAATCATCTGGTTCCAGCCTGGCGAAGAGGGCCACGGCGGCGCTGACATCATGCTCGAAGAAAACATGCACATGGTTACCGGCTCCAAGCCAATTGCGGCCTACGGAATCCACGTGACATCGTCCTGGCAGCAGCCTTACACCTTTGGTGGCAAGTCCGGCGCTCTCATGGCTTCAGCCAGCGACATGAAAGTAACCTTCAAGGGTCGCGGCGGGCACGGTTCGAGCCCTTGGATGGCCAAGGACCCAATCAGCGTGATGAACGAAGCGATTAGCGCGCTTCAGACCATGGTGACCAAGCGCTTCAACGCTTTTGACCCTGTGGTCATCAACGTTGGCTGGATTCGGGCGGGCGATGACCACACCACCAATGTGATCCCCGAAACGGCATCTTTCGGAGCGACCATTCGCACGTTCTCGCCTGGAAACCTAGCCAAGGTTCAGGAATACGCAGCGGAGCTTCTGGAGGGAATCGCAGACGCATTCGACGTCGAGGTCTCTCACGAAATTGGTTCATACCCAACCGAAGTGGTCATGAACGACCCTGCGGCCACCGAAAGAGTGCGCCGAGTCGTCAAGGAAACCTTCGGCGAAGAGCGCTGGATGGAGTGGCCACACCCAATCGCAGGTGCCGAAGACTTCGGTTCAATCGTTCGTGAAATACCGGGAGCGTTCATCTTCCTGGGTGCTAGCCCAGACAAAGACGGCTGGATGAGCGCCGCCCCGAATCACTCAAACTACGCAACCTTTGACGAAGGCGTTCTACCAGACGGCGCCGCCTTGCTCGCCGGTCTTGCCTTTGAAGTCCTAGAAGAAGTGTCGCGTGGCTAATATTGGCTAAGTAAGTTCGCTTGTCATTCACTAGACCTCGAGTCGGTGCTTGACCTAATTGCCGGCCTAAAAGCCGGTTTTGAGGTAGCTAAGAAGTAGTTGGAATTCCAAACCCCCGAAGACACAGTCCCGTCATCGTTCATCACCGATGAACTCAGCCGACAGCTCGTCGGTCGCCCAGCTGCGACCGGTGCTTGGCGCGATGGTGACTCGGTGGGTGACCGTCAGTTCGCACCGCTCCCAACAATCACGCTCGAGAGCGGTCGCGAGCTTTCTGGGGCAAAGATTGCCTACGAGACCTGGGGCGAGCCGAGCAACCCGGCTGTGCTTGTCTTCCACGCACTCACCGGGGACTCGCACGCAGTTGGCGCTGCCAGCAAGGCGCACCCGACCGAGGGCTGGTGGGGCGGAGTAATCGGTTCGGGTCTGGCCATCGACACTGACAAGTTTTTTGTGATTGCTCCGAACATGCTCGGTGGCTGCCAGGGCTCGACCGGCCCGAGTTCTCTCGATCGAAACGGCCGTGAATACGGTTCAAAGTTTCCGTTCCTGACAATTCGAGATCAGGTCACCGCCGCCAAGGCTTTCACCGAAGTGATTGGTATCGAGGAGTTTTATGCTGTGATTGGCGGCTCCATGGGTGGCATGCACACACTCGAGTGGGCCATTTCATACCCGAACAGCACCAAGAGAATCGCAGTCATCGCGGCACCACCAGTTTCGACGGCCGACCAAATCGCATTGAACTCGGTGCAGACCGAAGCGATCAAGACTGACCCAGCGTTTGATAAAGGTCACTACTACGACGCCAAAGCAGGGTTCGGCCCTCACCGAGGCTTGGCACTGGCGCGCCGCATGGCTCTTCTCAACTACCGCAGCCCTAGCGAGCTAAACGACCGCTTCGAGCGCACCTGGCAATCGGGCGTAAGCCCTCTCGGAGGCGGCGGCAAGTACGCAGTGGAGTCATACCTCGACTTTCACGGCAACAAGTTCAGCCGTCGCTTTGATGCCAACAGTTACATCACTCTGGTTGAGGCGATGAACTCCCACGACATCGGGCGCGACCGCGGTGGCGTTGCGAAAGCACTCGCGAAGATCAAGCAGAAGGCGCTCGTCGTTGGAATCACGAGCGATCGCCTGTTTCCGCTTAGTGGCCAGAAAGTTATTGCCGAACACATCGGCGGCGAATTGGTTGGCGGAAAACTGCATGTCATTGACAGCGAATATGGCCACGACGGTTTCTTGATTGAAACTCAGATCGTTGGGCCGCTACTTGCCAAGCTTCTGAAGTCTTAGGTTCGCGTAAACCAAACCAAAGACCAGTAACACGTTTCGCACGGTTAGCAACAGCGTCTCCCCGAAGCCGCTCGCCAGAAGCCCGCTGTAGAGAACTGGGTAAACCAGCCAGGTGAGTGCGCTAAGCACTAGGACTCCCACCGCCATCCATTGGATGCGCTCCACCGAAAGCAAGATCCCGTAGACGATTGGGACAACCAACCAAGTCAAATACTGTGGAGAGCCAACCTTATTGAAGACAATGAGGTCTAAAGTCCCGGTGAAGAGTGTCCAGAAGAAAACGTCGGTGGGCTTGGCGCCCTTTCGCAAAGCGACTAAACCCAGTGCGAGAGTTATTCCCAATGCACCGATTTGAACCAGAGACATGAGATCTGCGAAGACTTTGATGTTTGGGCCAACGACCTCAAAAGTGATGATTGCCGAGTTGTATTGAATGCCAAAGCCCGGCTCACCGAAGACTGCGGGCCAGAGCCAGAAGGCCGCAATCGGGGCCTCAATCTGCAAGCCCCGGCCGGTTTGCCCACCCAGAAAAGAGAAGATGCTGGCATCTGCGCCGAGCACAAACCCAATGAGCAGAATGGCAGCATTCACCGAGACGATGACTACAAGTAGGTTCTTTTTGCTTTTGGACGCTGCAATCAGCGCAACGAGGGCCGCCACGGGCCAGACCTTGATCCAGGTAGCAACACTGAACCAGAAAGTCGCCGCTGCCTCGCTCCCCCTAGAAAGCAGATATACGGCAACGACTGCCAGCACGACGCTGATCGTGTCGAGGCGACTGATAGAAACTGGCCCGAGCATCACGAGCGATGCGAGCCAGAAATACATGGCCAGATAGGCCTTTGTCGAGGCCTCCCTGTAGGCGATTGTCACCGCAACTACCAGTGTGATCAGACCGCTACCAATCAACCACGGCCAAAGCAGCGCCCCCGGTGAAACCGCGTTTGCCAACCACATCGGCAAAATAGCCACCCAGGGGTAAACCCAGTCAGCGCTGAGACCGAAAGCCACGTTCGAGTCCATCCACTTCTGGTAGGCGAAGTTGAGATCACCCATCGGCATACCGACACCGTTTAGACCCGAATAAATCAGAATCGCGTAGGTGGCCAGAACCGAGGCTCCCAGCCCGAGCAACTTAGCGAGCTTTAGCTCCACGCTTTCACCACTGACCTAACTGCTTCCGCGACGTCGAGTGCAGCTACCGGACCCGCCTCCGCCGCTACCCTGGCTGCCTCGGCGTGCAACTCAACCGCGAACGCGGCCAGCTCCATGCCGGAGACCCCGGGATTTGCTGCAGTCAGCGCGCCGAGAACTCCGGCCAGCACATCGCCGGTGCCTGCCGTAGCAAGTTCTGCCGGATTCGGCCCGACTGCTACTGGTTCACACCCACGTTGCCCGATTTGAGTGACGCTGCCCTTCAGCACCACAACCGCCTCAGTCAGGGCAGTGAGCGCCGCAAGATCTTGGCAACCGATTCGCTCGGCTTCTCCCCGGTGAGGGGTAACGAAGTCTCTCTCAGTCAACTGCGCAAGATTCTCGACGGTGATAGCGCCGGCGTCCAAGATTTTGCGACCATCAAATTTGAGCGCTTCAAGTATGCGCTGGTCACCGCTCGGGACACCTGAACCAATAACCCAAGCATCCGCTGTGCCCTCGACGAGAACAGCCTCGGGCCTAGCCTCAATCAGCAGATTGGATACTTCTGTAGGACCGAGGTAGCGAACCATTCCGAGACCGGTTCGCATGGCAGCCGTCACACCGAGTATCGCTGCCCCCGGAAACTTGATCGAACCAGTGACGAAACCAACGACACCACGACTGTATTTGTTGTCGGCGGGTTGAGCTTCACGTAGCAGGCTGCGCATTTTGCAAGTCTAGGCTTTTGAGGTGACTGGCAATGGCGCGTTATCTTTGGTTGGCGTGCTTAGGCTTGCTGTTGCAGCGAGTACCTCAATTCTCAGGAGTGAAAAGATTCGATGACCAAACTCTTTAGTCCAATCAACGTTCGTGGAATCACCGCGAAGAACCGCATCTGGGTCGCCCCAATGTGCATGTACTCCTGTGAGGCCAAAGATGGCGTTGTCACCCCGTTTCACCTGGTTCACTATGGCGAGCGAGCTCTCGGCGGGGCGGGGCTGATCATTGTCGAGGCCACCGCTGTGCGAGCCGATGGTCGAATCACTCCCTGGTGCACAGGCATCTGGAACCAGGCTCAGGTTGAGGCTTGGAAGCCAGTGACGGCATTCATCAAGGCAAACGGCTCTGTGCCCGCGATTCAACTTGCTCACGCCGGCCGAAAGGCATCGACCCATCGTGATGGTTCGGGCTCGCTGACCCTCGCCGATGGCGGTTGGCAAACCGTTTCGTCAACCGACGAAGCCTTCGATGGCTTCTTCGCTCCGCATCAACTAGAGACAACTGAGCTGCCCGGCATCGTTGAAGCGTTCGTTTCGAGTGCCAATAACGCCATTGAAGCCGGGTTCGAGGCGCTAGAGATTCACGCCGCTCACGGCTACCTGATGCACCAGTTCCTCTCACCAATCAGCAACCACCGCGAGGACGAATATGGCGGTTCGCTCGAAAACAGAGCGAGACTCCTAATCGAAATCGTGAGCGGAATTAGAGCCGCCGTTGGCGACGATGTCCCACTTTTCATTAGATTCTCGGCAACTGACTACCGCGAAGGCGGCTGGGATGAAGCGCAGACCGCGCAGGTTGCAAAGTGGTGCGCGGACGCCGGGGCTGACCTCTTCGACATATCTTCCGGCGGTCTGATCACCGGCGTTACGATTCCGAGCGGGCCTGGCTACCAGGTTCCGCTCTCAGAGTTTGTGGCCGAGCGGGTTGAAGAGCCAGTAACCGCGGTCGGTCAGATTACAGAACCAAAACAGGCCGAGGAGATTTTGCAGCGAGGCGAGGTCGAGGTCATCATGATCGGAAGAGCAGCGCTTCGCGACCCGCACTGGGCACTTCGCGCAGCGGCCGAACTCGGTGTTGATGTCGATTGGCCGGTTCAGTACCAGCGCGGAAAGTTCCCTAAGAACTAGTCGCGACGAGTGGCGTCTTGAACTTCGCCGACTAGCTCTTCGAGGATGTCTTCGAGGAAAAGTACTCCCTTTACGTTGCCACGGCGGTCGAACGAACGAGCCATGTGTGCGCCAACTCTGCGCATCGACGCGAGCGCGTCTTCAAGTTCCATCGAGGCGGGAAGCGAAATAAGTGTTCTGACGCGCTTGGCGGGTATTGGTTCGTCCACCTCATCTTCGCGCAGGTCGAGGACATCCTTGAGGTGCAGGTAACCGACAAAATCGCCTGATTCGTCGGTTAGCGGGTAACGAGAGAAGCCGTACTTGGCAACTGCTTGCTCGATTTCTCGCGGGGTGACCGTTTCAGGAAAACTCACGACGCGTTCGGCTGGAACAGCCACGTCGTGAACCTTCTTTTCGGTGAACTCGAATGCGTTGCTGATTGTGCCAGAGGCGTCGTTGAGCACACCCTCGCGCGTCGAGTGCTCGACAATGTCTTCGACCTGTTCGAGGGTGTAAACGCTGTTTGCCTCGTTGACAGCCTTGACGCCAAAGACGCGCAGGATCCCGTTTGCGATAGCGTTCAACGCCCACACCACCGGTCGGATTACCTGGGCCACGAAGTAGAGCACCGGCACCAAAACCAAGGCAGAACGCTCAGGTATCGAGAAAGAAATGTTCTTAGGAACCATCTCGCCAATAACTACGTGCATGAACGAAACGATCACCAGTGTGATGGCGAAGGCGACACCGTCTGTCACCTGCTCTGACAATCCGATTGCGTGGAGAGGGTCCTCTAGCAACTTGTGGATGCTCGGTTCTACGATCACGAGAATTAGCAGTGAACAAATCGTTACTCCGAGCTGGATTGTTGCCAGCATCAGCGAAACCTTTTCCATCGCCTTAATAGTCAAAATTGCTGGGCGACTGCCAGCCTCGGCGCGCGGCTCAATTTGTGCTCGTCTTGCGGCGATTAGCGCGAACTCGGCTCCGACGAAAAAGGCATTCCCGAGCAGCAGCAAGAGGAACCAGCCGATTCCCTCCCAGGGGTTAATCATTCGGCACCTCCTCTGGGGTAGGCGTGAAGCGCACCCGATCGACGCGGCGGCCATCCATGCGCTCTACTCGCAAGGTGCCGTTCTCGATCTCAAGTTCATCTCCCACGGTTGGGATTCGGCCGATTCTACTCATGATGTAACCAGCAACGGTCTCGTAGGAGCCATCATCAGGAACCTTGATCGCCATTTCGGCGAGCTCGTCTGGGCGAATCATGCCGGGGAACAGCACAGAGGAGTTTGCACCGCGGGTGATACCGGCACGAGCTCGATCGTGTTCGTCAGCCAATTCGCCAACCAGCTCCTCGATCAGGTCTTCTAGAGTCGTTAGCCCGGCAGTGCCGCCGTACTCGTCGATGACTATTGCCAGCTGGAGACCCTTCTGGCGCAGCTCGACCATCAAGGCTTCGAGTGGCATGGTCTCGGGCACGCGAAGCGCCTCGGTCATAACTGCGGTGACAGGAACCGAAGCTCGCTTTTCACGCGGCACTGCCGCGGCCTGCTTTACGTGGACCACGCCAATGACATCGTCGCTTGAACCGTCAAGCACTGGGAATCTACTGTGGCCGGTCTTGTTGCAAAGGGTAATCACATCGGTAACAGTTGCATCGCGTTCAATGCTGTGCATGCGTGGGCGAGGCGTCATCACGTCGGCTGCAACCAGCTGACTCAGCGCGAGAGTTTTGGTGAGTAGTGTTGCTGTCTGCTGGTCGAGAGCTCCCAGCCTCGCCGATCTGCGCACTAGTGAAGTCAGTTCTTCGGCTGTTCGAGTTGAGCTCAACTCTTCCTTTGGTTCGATACCGAAAAGTCGAACAATTGCGTTACCAGCTTCGTTTAGAACAAAAATTGCCCAGCCAAAAAGAAAAGTGAAAAGCAGCTGGAAGCCGGCAACGACTTTGCTCACTTTTAGCGGGAGTGTGATTGCGAGCTTCTTGGGAACCAATTCACCAATGAGCGTAGAGAAAAGAGTTGCCAATACCATGCCAACAATTACTGCCGCCGTTTGAACGGCCTGGTCGGTTAAACCGAAACCACTCAGTGGTGGCTTTAGAAGTTCAGTGAGGGCGGGCTCGGCCAGAAAGCCAGTGAGCATGGTGGTGAGTGTGATTCCAAGTTGAGCACCCGAAAGGTGTGTGCTGGTGCGGCGCAGGGCTCGGATCGTGTTGCCGAGGCCCTTTTCGCCCTTGCTGGCGCGGGTCTCAACCTCGTTGCGCTCCAGGCTGACCATCGAGAATTCGCTGGCAACGAAGACGCCTGTGCCTAGAGTCAGCAGAACCCCGAAAATGAGCAATAACCAAGCGTTATCCATATGTTCTCCAAGCATAGCGCCTTGAAACAGGCGGTAGGCTAGAGCCAAGAAACGATGGTGTTCAGAAAAATATAAGAGGTGGTTACTCTGTCGACTTCAGGCCAGACTCCAGAAGATGGAAACGCTTTCGGAGCCAACGAATGGCTCGTTGAAGAGATGTACGAGCAGTACAAGGTCAATCCCGACGCTGTCGACAAAGAGTGGTGGCCAATCCTCGAGAAATTCCAGACCATGCAGGCCAGCACTCCAAGCGTGCCAGCCGCTCCGACCGCAACCCCTCCGGCAGCGCCAACCGACGCAGCTATCGTTGCCAAAACCACCCGAGTAGAGCCAAAGCCTCAGCCGATTCCCGCGCAAGCACCAGTCACCTCATCTATCGACATCGTCGAAGACGGCGAAGACACCGTTACGTTCCTGAAGGGAATGCAGAAGTCTCTCGTCACAAACATGGACGCATCCCTGTCTGTGCCAACCGCAACCAGCGTGCGCACGATCCCAGCGAAGCTTCTGATCGACAACCGCATCGTGATCAACTCGCACCTCGGTCGCACCCGTGGCGGCAAGGTTTCATTCACCCACCTACTCGGCTTCGCGATCATTCGCGCGCTCAAGGAGTTTCCGAGCCAAAACGTTTATTACGACATCGTTGACGAGAAGCCCGCGGTTGTAAGCCCTGCGCACGTTAACCTCGGCCTAGCAATCGACATCCCCAAGGAAGACGGCACCCGTGCACTCCTGGTTCCGAACATCAAGAAGGCCGAACGCCTCAACTTCGCCGAGTATCTTGCAGCCTATGAAGAGCTGGTTAAGCGCGCCCGCGAGAACAAGCTGACCGCAACCGACTTTGCCGGTTCTACCATTTCGCTGACCAACCCTGGTGGCATCGGAACCGTTCACTCGGTACCACGCCTCATGAAGGGTGCTGGTTGCATCGTCGGAGCGGGAGCACTCGACTACCCTGCCGAGTTCCAGGGCATGAGCGAAGATCACCTCGCCAAACTGGGCATCTCAAAGACGATCACGCTTACCTCGACCTACGACCACAGAGTCATTCAGGGCGCCGGTTCGGGCGAATTCTTGAAGAAGATCCACGAACTTCTGCTCGGCCAGCGCGGCTTCTACGAAGAGATTTTCGCTGACCTGCGAATTCCTTACGAGCCGGTGAAATGGGTTCACGACTTCTCGCAAGACGACCAGGACGACCGCTCAAAGGCTGCTCGAATCCAGGAACTAATCAACGCCTACCGAGTGCGCGGCCACCTGATGGCAGACATCGACCCACTCGAGTATGTCCAGCGCTCGCACCCAGACCTCGACATTCTGACCCACCACCTCAGCCTCTGGGATCTCGACCGCGAGTTTAAGACCGGTGGCTTTGGCGGTAAGTCCAAGATGCTGTTCCGCGACATCTACAAGATTCTTAGAGACTCGTACTGCCGCACTGTTGGCGTCGAGTATATGCACATCCAAGACCCAGTCCAGCGCGAGTGGTTCCAGAACAAGCTCGAACAGCCTTACGCGAAACCAACTCGTGAAGAGCAACTTCGTATTCTCGAAAAGCTCAACGAATCTGAGGCCTTCGAAACCTTCTTGCAGACTAAGTTCGTCGGCCAGAAGCGCTTCTCGCTAGAGGGTGGCGAATCAACCATCGCTGCTTTGGATGCGATCCTGCAGGCAGCTGCCCACGCGGGCCTCAAAGAGGTAAACATCGGCATGGCCCACCGCGGTCGCCTAAACGTTCTGACCAACGTTGCCGGCAAGACCTACGCACAGGTGTTCCGCGAGTTCGAGGGCAACACCGACACCAAGACCGTTCAGGGTTCTGGTGACGTCAAGTACCACTTGGGCACCGAGGGCACCTTCACCGCTCCAGACGGCGCAACGGTTGGTGTAACTCTCGCAGCAAACCCTTCGCACCTCGAAGCGGTGAACCCGGTTCTCGAAGGAATCGTTCGTGCCAAGGTTGACTCGGTAAACGGAACCCCGGACGACTATTACCCGTTCCTACCCGTCTTGATTCACGGCGACGCGGCATTCGCCGGTCAGGGCGTGGTGCCAGAGGTTCTCAACATGTCGCAACTTCGCGGCTACAAGGTTGGCGGAACCATCAACATCGTGATCAACAACCAGGTTGGCTTCACCACCCCACCAAGCCAGTTCCGCTCGATGGTTTACTCAACCGACATCGCCAAGGGAATCCAGGCCCCAATCTTCCACGTCAACGGAGACGACCCAGAAGCCGTGGTGCGCGTTGCGCAGCTAGCCTTCGAGTTCCGTCAGGAGTTCAACAAGGATGTTGTAATCGACCTTGTGTGCTACCGACGTCGCGGCCACAATGAGGGCGACGACCCGTCGATGACCCAACCGCTGATGTACAACTTGATCGAAGCAAAGCGCTCGGTTAGAACTCTCTATCTGGAGTCACTAGTCGGCCGCGGTGACATCACTCGCGAAGAGTTTGAGGCAGCAAACACCGGCTTCCAGGCTCGACTCGAGAGCGCCTTCACCGAGGTTCACGATGCAATGCAGCAGCCGGTTGAGCTAACCCCTCGCCCCGTCGGCATCGGAACGACCGCAAGCGATCACCCAACACTTCAGCACGCAACCGCAATTGGACGCGATGTCGTCGAGTTGATTGGCAACGCACACAGCAACATTCCGCCGGGCTTTAGCGTGCACCCGAAGTTGCAGCAACTGCTCGAAAAGCGACTCGAGATGAGCCGCGAGGGCGGAATCGACTGGGGCTTCGGAGAACTCCTAGCGTTCGGATCATTGCTGGTCGAGGGCAAGCGTGTTCGCATGGCTGGCCAAGACAGCCGCCGCGGAACCTTCGTGCAGCGTCACGCGGTCTTCCACGACCGGGTTAACGGCCAGGAGTGGATGCCGCTTCGAAACCTGAGCGCCGACCAAGCGAAGTTCTACATCTATGACTCACTGCTGAGCGAATACGCTGCGATGGGCTTCGAATACGGCTACTCGGTTGAAGACGAAAACGCACTAGTGCTTTGGGAAGCTCAGTTCGGCGACTTCGCCAACGGCGCTCAGACCATCATCGACGAGTTCATCTCATCGGCCGAGCAAAAGTGGGGCCAGAACTCCGGCGTCGTGCTACTGCTACCTCACGGTTACGAAGGTCAGGGTCCAGACCACTCGTCGGCGCGAATCGAACGCTATCTGCAGCTCTGCGCCGAGAACAACATGACAGTTGCTCAGCCTTCGACTCCGGCTTCGCACTTCCACCTGCTGAGACGACAGGCCTACACCACACCTCGCCGGCCACTGATTGTCTTCTCCCCCAAGTCGATGCTTCGCCTCAAGGCGGCTTCGTCCTCGGTTGAGGACTTCACCAGCGGAACATTCATGCCGGTGATCGACGATCAACAGGGACTCGACAAGAACGCTGTGAAGCGCGTTATTTTCTGCTCGGGCAAGGTCTACTGGGATCTTCTTGCCGAGTCAGAGAAGCGCGGCAGCGGAGACACCGCCATCGTGCGCGTTGAGCAGCTCTACCCAACCCCGGTTGACGAGATCAAGGCTGTTTACGCTCAGTACCCGAATGCCGAACTTGTTTGGGCGCAGGACGAACCAGCGAACCAGGGCCCGTGGACTTACATCGGACTATTCCTGCCGAAGTACATGAATGGCCAGGTCGCCAAACTGGTTTCAAGACCAGCCAGCGCTTCACCGGCTACCGGCTCTGCCAAGCACCACGCGGCTGAGCAGGCCGACCTAGTCGCGAGAGCTTTCGACGCCTAGTT